>NZ_WLYK01000013.1 GCF_009707545.1 Nakamurella alba
GTGTGATCCATCTGCTGCCGGGCAGTTTTCGCTATGTCCCGCGGCAGAACTGGGACGCGTTGGCCGGTGAACCGCCCCAGGTTCTGTGCCGCGTCCTTCTGAGTTAGAAGGATGAAACGTATGCCGAAGAGGATCGATCCGGAGTTGCGCGCCCGCTCGGTCCGGTTGGTGGTGGTGCACCGGGAGCCGTACGCAATGGAGACCGCTACGGTGGTCGCGGTGGCAAAGCAGATCGGGGTGTCGCAGGAATCGGTACGTCGTTGGTTGACGCAGGCGCAGGGCGGCGAGGCGGCCGGGGGTGACCACCCCGGAGCATGCCGAGATCACGAGGGTCCGCACCGAGAACCGCATGTTGCAGGAGAGAGTCGAGATCGTGCGTTCCGCAGCGGTTTTCTTCGCGGGGAACTCGACCCCTAGGGCCGCTGATCAGGGGTTCATGGACGCGATGGAGGCGAAGGCCGCACAGTCGAGTTGGTCTGCGCAGTCTTGACCGAACAGGTCTGCCGGATCGCTGCACGGACCTACCGGGCCCTCAAGGCCGGTTGCAGAGGGCACGTCGGCCCACACGGTCACCGACGCCGCTCTGCTGGATGCAGTGCGTACGGTGGCGTTCACCCTGGACCGTCACAGCCGGCGCACACGCAACCCGGGAGGGCTCTACGGTCGCCGCAGATGACCGCATACGTGCGGTCGGGCCCGACGCGAGGTCGTGAGGTAGCCGAAAGATCTTGCTACTTTATTTGCTACTTTATGACAGAAGTCAGCCACGCAGCCCAACAGGTGTCGCAAGAGCCTATCGCGCCTGACCTGCGGATATCTTCCAGTGATGCCCGTCCGCCACCAGGTTTGCTCGAATGAGAAGGTCTACGGTTCGATTCCGTAAAGGGGCTCGTTTCCGCAGGTCGGAGGCCCGCCACCAGCACGAGCGGTGGCGGGCCTCCGGCGTTTTCATCTTTTTCGGCTACTTTTCGACGGCACAGACCCCCCGGCCGTGGCGGCCACGGGGGCGCGGGACCGGGCGATCGCCTCGCGGTCCTAGGCTCGATGCATGGCTGAGCAACCACTGGCAGGGCGTCGGGCGATGGTCACCGGCGCGGGATCCGGCATCGGCGCGGCGATCGCCGCCCGTCTCGTCGCCGACGGCGCCGAGGTGACCTGCGTCGATGTCAACGCCGACGCGGTGCGGGCGGTCGCGGACCAGGTCGGCGGCACCCCGCTGGTGGTCGATCTGTCCGACCAGGCGGCGGTCGCGGACATGGCGATCGACACCGACATCCTGGTCAGCAACGCCGGCATCCAGCACGTCGCGCCGATCGACGAGTTCCCGCTGGACCGTTTCGACCTGATCATGCGGCTGATGGTGCACACGCCGTTCCAGCTGGTGCGTTCCGCACTACCGGGCATGTACGAGCGCGGGTTCGGTCGCGTCGTGCACATCTCGTCCGCGCACGGACTGCGGGCCTCGCTGCACAAGAGCGCCTACGTCATGGCCAAGCACGCCACCGAGGGGCTCTCCAAGGTCACCGCGCTCGAGGGCGCCGGCAGGGGCGTGACCAGCAACTGCGTCAACCCCGGCTACGTACGCACCCCGCTGGTGCAGAAGCAGGTGGTCGACCAGGCCGCGGCGCACGGGATGTCGGAGACCGAGGCCCTGGAGAAGGTCATTCTTGCCCGCGCCGCCATCAAGGAACTGATCGACCCGGAGGACATCGCCGCCGCGGTCGCCTTCGTCGTGTCGCCGAGCGCGTCGATGATGACCGGCGCCTCGCTCTCGCTGGACGGCGGCTGGACCGCGACCTGACCCGGCCGAGGGGTCCGGCGGGACCGTCGGTCAGCGGCTGTCGTAGGCCTTGCGCGCCGCGCAGACGGACGCCTTGTCGCAGACCTGCTTGGTCCCGTCGGCGGCGAGCTTGAGGACGACCTTGCCCCCCGGCACGGAGTGGCCGACGACCACACCGTCGCCCAACGGCGACTCGACCTTCTCCCCGATGGCCGGGGTGGTGGCCTTGAAGTCCTGGTAGAGCGGGTGCTCGTACTTCAGGCAGCACATCAGGCGGCCGCACGCGCCGGAGATGCGCATCGGGTTGGCCGGCAGGTCCTGGTCGCGCGCCATGGCCAGGGTGATCGGGTCGTAGTCCTTGAGGAACGTCGAGCAGCAGGTGTCCCGGCCGCAGGAGCCGATCGCCCCGGTGACCCGCACCGCGTCCCGGGCCCCCAGCTGCAGCAGCTCGACCCGGGTGTCGAGGGTGGCCGACAGGTCGCGCAGCAGCGATCGGAAGTCCACCGGCTCGGGCGACGTGTAGTAGATGACGGTCTTGCGCTCGGTCGGCTGCGGATCGACGGACAAGACCTTCATCGGCAGGTCGTGCTCGCGGATCAGCCGCCGGGTCGCGACCAGCGTCCGCGCCTTGAGCTTGCGGGTGTCCGCGACCGCCTGCAGATCGGCGTCGCCGGCCATACCGACCAACTTCGGGAACCCCTCGGTGTCCTCGGACGACCATTCCGCCGCCCACAGCACCCTCGCCGCGAGCGGACCCCGGGAGGACTCGACCAGCACGTGGTCGCCGACCTCCGGGCGAAGTTCACCCGGGTCCGCGTAGTGCAGCTGGCCGTTCTTGCTGAACGTCACCGCGCAGAGCATCCCCATCGCGCCACCCTACGACCCACTCGCCCGGGTTGCAGTCCCGCGGCCGGCTGGCCGCTGCGGATTCTGAACATCCGGTGGCCCTGAGCGGCAGTGGATGTTCAGAATCCGAGGGCTCCGGCCGCCGAGTACCCGTCACCGGGCCGGCAGTGCCGTAATGACGGTGTGAAGTCGGCACGCTACGGTGTGTCGGTCTGGCACAGCGCGCTCGCGCCGATCTAACGATTCCGATGGACGTCTGGACTCCCGAACTCGCCGCCACCGGTGTCCCGGTCGGCACGCTGATCGTGCTGTCCGTGCTGCTGGTCGCCGCCGGCGCCACCGCACTGCTGCTGATCCGCAACCGGAGAGCCGGGATCGCGACCCTGCTGCCGATCGTCGTCGCCCTCGTCGGTGCCTGGCTGATCCTCGGACCGCAGCCTGCGGCGTCGGCGGGTGGTGGTGGCGGCATCGACTGCCCGCCGGCCACCACCGCACCCGTGACGCCGACGTCCAGCAGCACCGATTCCACCGATTCGGACGTCGAGGGGGTCGGCTCGTCCGTGAGCAGCACCACCGAGAGCACCACGGAGGCGCCGACCTCGATGACGACCAGCACCACCGTCGCACCGACCACCAGCAGCAGCACCACGGAGTCGACCAGCACCAGCGAGACCCCGAGCACCACGACGCCGACCACCACGGAATCCACCACCACGTCGGTGACCTCGACGACGACGGAGACCACGAGCACGGTCACCACGTCCACGACGAGCGAGACCAGCAACACGGTCACCACGTCGACGACCACCGAGACGACCGAGACGACCACCACCGACACGGTGACCACGACCGAGACGTCGTTCATCCCGACCTGACGCACGGAGCCCAGCGCCGAAGGTCGATGACCGCAGGAATCCCCGGCAGCCGGAAGGCAGCCGGGGATCTGTGCGTGTGCGGTCGGATCAGCCGCGGTAGAGGGTCATCATCATCGCCTCGACGGCGATCAGCGGCTTGACGTTGAGCTCGATGGCCTCGCGACAGGCGAGCACGGCGTCGAGCCGGCGCAGCGCACCGACGGCGCCGAACCGGGAAGCGGCCACAGCCACCTCATCGGCGAGATCCGGGTTGGTGAGCGGCACCTCGGCGCCGAAGGCGACGGCGATGACGTCCCGGTAGAAGCCGGACAGGTCGATCAGCGCCCGGTCCAGGACGTCGCGTTCGGTGCGAGTGGCGCGGGACTTCTGCCGCCGTTCCAGCTCTTTCACCACCCCGGCGGTGCCGCGCGCGGCGCCGACCGCGCCCTTGCCGGTCCCGCCCGCGCCGAGGGCCGTCTTGAGCTCCTCGAGCTCTGCAGCGTCGCGTTTCTCCGACACCGTCTTCGCGGTGCCCTTCGCAAGCCCGATCAGTTCCTCGGCCTCGGCGAACACCGCCGACATGCTGCGGAGCGACCCGGGCAACGCCAGGATCCGGGCCCGCTCGTCACGCGCCTGCTCGTCCCGGGCCAGCCGGCGGGCCCGCCCGACGTGACCGCCGGACACCGCCGCCGCCCAGTCCGCCTGCTCCGAGTCGATGCCGTCGCGGCGCACCAACACGTCGGCGATGGCCTCGGCGGCGGGGGTGCGCAGGGCCAGCACCCGGCAGCGGGAACGGATGGTCACCGACACGTCGTCGGGGTGGGTCGACGGCGCACAGAGCAGGAAGACGGTGTGCGGCGGCGGCTCCTCGACAGCCTTGAGCAGCGCGTTGGACGCGCCTTCGGTGAGCCGGTCGGCGTCCTCGATGAGCACGATCTGCCAGCGGCCGGTGGCAGGGCGGCGGGCCGCCTGCTGCACCACTGCACGCATCTCCTTGACCGAGATGGTCAGGCCTTCCGGCACGACGGCCTTCAGGTCGGCGTGCGTGCCGTGCAAGACGGTCCGGCAATGGCTGCAGTGACCGCAGCCGCGGTCCGGGCACTCCAGCGCCGCGGCGAACGCCCGCGCCGCGACCGACCGGCCGGAACCGGGCGGTCCGGTGAACAGCCAGGCGTGGGTCATCGCCGAGGTGGGGACGTCGGCATCGCCGTGCGAGGCGGCGACCGCCAGTTCCAGCACCTCGACGGCGTCCGGCTGGCCGATCACGTCGTCGAACACCGGGCTGCTCACCGCGACACCTCCGTACCGCTCAACCGGGCACCGCGACACTCGTCCTGCAACCACCGTCGCCGTGTTCGACCGGAACCGATCCTGTCCCGCCGTCCGGCAGCATTCACGTCGACACCTCCGGCGATCACGTCGACACCTCCACCGGCTCGAGGACCTCGCCGGCCTGCTGCCGGCCGGTGCGCGGGGAGCGGGTGCGCAGCACGGACTCGATGCGCTGCAACGCTTCTGCGCCCAGATCGTCGTCGGCGGACGGCGGCACCACCAGGTAGCGCTCCGGTGCGGTGGACGCCCGCTCGCGGTAGGCCTGGGCGATGTCCTCAAGGGAGATCACCACGTCGCCCGTCGCATCGGGGGCCACGGGAGCGGGGGAGCCGCCGGGGCCGACGCCCTCGGATCCAGTTCCGGCCGCGGCGGAGCCCGGGCCGGCGGGATCCAGGTCCGGCGCCGCGGGCTCCAAGTCCGGCGCGGCGGGATCCAGGTCCGGCGCCGCGGGATCCCGGTGACCGGGATCGATGTCGATCACCACGGTCAGGTCAGGCATCAACCGGTCGACGGCCCAGGAGGCCATCTTCAGCACGGCGTCCTCACCGAGTCCGCCGATGGCGCCGAACCGCACCACCAGGTCGTCGATGTACCCGTTGACCAGCACCACGTTGCCGTCCTCCAGCGCCGCCCGGATGTCGCTGCCGACCAGATCGGAGAGCCCGGCGGCCGCGCGCAGCGCATCGGCCGGGGTGTCGCCCTGGTCCGGGATCGGTTCCCCGATGGCCGGTCTGACCACGAACCCGCGCTCCGCGAGCTCAGCGGCGAGCCGGTCCACCCGGGCGCGGACCAGCTGCTGGTCGGCGCCCTCGAGCACGATGAGCACGCCGGGGTGATCGCCCGGGTCGCTGAGCATGCCGCGCCGGCCGCGGGCCAACCGGCGCCACATCCCGCCGACCACGCCACCGACCTGCCGACCGGTGTAGATCGACACGCCGACCGCGATGACACCGCCGCAGGCCAGCACGATCCCGGCGCCGGACACGGTCCAGCTGAAGTCGCCGACCATCACGCTCTGCGCGCCGATCGCGCCGGCCACCACCGGCCCGGCCGCGATCGTCGCCAGCAGGGTGATCCGCACCGACGACATCACGAACGAGAACACCCGGCCGCGCAGCGAGTCCGAGACCTCGTGGCCGATCATGGTGAACCCGGTGATCCAGGCGATGCCGGCGAACAGGCCCATCACCACGGCGGCGACCACCGCGCCGATGAAGTCCTGCAGCACGCTCATCACCAGCAGCACCAGGCCGGCGGCGCCGATGGACGAGGTGAAGATCATCCGGCGCGGGATGGTGGGCAGCACCTTCGGGCCGATCAGCATGCCGACGGCGAGGCCGGTGAACACCGAGCCGAACAGGATGCTGTAGCCGGCCGTCCCGGCACCGAGCCCGTAGACGTAGGCCTGGGCGACCCCGGCGGTCAGCCCGCCGGCCAGGAACGCGCCGAGGATGCCGAGGTAGATCGACCGCATGATGCGGGAGTTCTTGATGAACCGGATGCCCTCGCCGATCAGCGAGAACACCGACTTCGACTCGCCGTGCCCTTCCACGAAGGCCGGGATCAGGTGTCGGGAGAACAGCACCGTGCCGGCGCACAGGAAGTAGGTCGCGGCGTCGACGATCAGCGCGATGTTGATGGCGAGTGCACTCGTCGGGCCGGTGGAGAACCCGCCACCGTCGTCGGCGAGCGCGGAAGCACCGAAGAACTGCGAGATGGTGGACAGCAGCGCGAACAGGCCGGCCGCGACCGGCACCATGCCGTAGATCGAGACGTAGTTGAGCTGGTTGGCCACCGCCAGCCGCTCCCGCGGCACGATGTTCACCCACATCGCCTGCTTGGCCGGGTTGCTGAACAGCCCGACGGCCTCCACCAGGAACTGCGCGACGAGCAGCCAGACCAGGTTGTTGGTGAGCGCGATCGAGAGGTACAGCAGACCGGCTGAGGTGTCGCCGATCACGGCGATGACCCGGCGATCGAACCGGTCGACCAGCGCGCCGGCCACCGGGCCGAGCACCAGATCGGGCAGCAGCCGGATGATCAGCACGCCGGAGATCGCCGCACCCTGGGCCAGTCCGGAGGACTCCTTGGTCAGGTACGCGGCCAGTGAGGTGGTCGCCAGCAGGCCGAGCCAGTCGCCCAGGCTGGACACCGAGATCGCCAGCCACAGCCGCCGGAACACCGGGATGCGCAGCAGCACCGAGAGCGAACCCGGTTCCTTGCGGCCGGCCTTGCCGGCGCCCTCGCTCACCGGCCCCCGAACAGCTCGGTGACCAGGTCGATCAGTCGGGTGCCCAGGCCGGAGGCGAAGAGCACGATCAGCACGATCACCAGGAACGCCCAGCCGCTGCCGGTCTTCTTCCGGCCGTCCGGGACCGGGGTGCCGACTCGGATGCGTTGCTGCGAATCGGGTCCGGAGACCGGCGGGGTCGGCGACTGCGGGGTCCGGACCTGCGGAGCGGGCGGGGGCGGAGGCTGCTGCGGAAAGGCCTGCGGGCCGCCGGGGTATCCGTGGACCGCGGGCATCCCGCCCGGCGCCGGCCAGCCGCCGGGCGGCGGTGGCGCGGGAACGGCGCGGGTCTGCCGGGCATACCGGTCGACGATCTGCTGCACCGCGGCCGGGGTGCCGGGTGGCAACCGGACTTGCGGCTGCGGATGTCCCTGCACCTGATGGCCCTGCACGGGACGGCCTGACTGCGGTCGGGACTGCTGCGATCTGGACTGCTGCGGCCGGGACTGCGGCGATCGCACCTGTGGCGCCTGACGAACGGGCGGCAGCGAGGCACCCGGCTCCTCGTCCAGGTCCGGCAGCGCCGGCAACGGCACGGGAGGCAGTCGCGCGGGCCGGTAGGCCTCCGGGGACGGGACCGCCGTCGGGTCCGCGAACACCTGGTCGGTCAGCGGGGGCGGCAGCGGGTCACCGGTGCCGTCGGCGCCGCTGAGCGCATCACGGAACGGCAGTTCGCCGTCCGCCCGCGCCGTCCCCGCCACCATGCCTCGATGGTAAACGGGAGCACCGACGTCTCCGGCCGGGATCGACACGACGGCCGGCGAGGCGGACGTCAGTCCGTCCCGGCGGCCTTGCGCGCGGTGGTGGTCCGCTTCGCCGGGGCCTTCTTCGCAGCCCCGGCCTTCGCGGCGCCGGCCTTGGCCGGGGCCTTCTTGGCCGCGGTGGCGCGGGTCTTCTTCGGTGCCGGGCCGCGGGCCCGCCGGTCGGCCAGCAGCTCGCCGGCCCGCTCGACGGTCAGCGTCTCCACCTCGTCGCCCTTCCGGAGCGAGGCGTTGGTCTCGCCGTCGGTGACGTACGGCCCGAACCGGCCGTCCTTGATCACCATCGGCTTGCCGGTGCCCGGATCGGCGCCGACCTCACGCAGCGGCGGCGCCGCGGCCGACTGCCGGCCCCGGGTCTTCGGCTGCGCGTACAGCGCCAGCGCCTGCTCCAGGGTGTAGGAGAACAGCTCGTCCTCGGTCGCCAGCGACCGGGAGTCGGTGCCCTTCTTCAGGTACGGGCCGTAGCGGCCGTTCTGCGCGGTGATCTCCTCGCCGGAGGCCGGGTCCGCGCCGACCACCCGCGGCAGCGACAGCAGCTTGATCGCGTCCTCGAGGCCGACGGTCTCGATGTTCATCGACTTGAACAGCGACCCGGTGCGCGGCTTGACCGCGTTCTTGCCGGTCGTCGGCACGCCCTCGGGCAGCACCTCGGTGACGTACGGGCCGTACCGGCCGTCCTTGACGACGATCGGGTACCCGGTGTCGGGGGCGGTGCCGAGCTCGCGGTCGCCGGCCTCCGCCTGGGCGAACAGCTGCTCGACGGCCTCGGCGGTGACCTCGTCCGGCGCCAGCTCCTCGGGCAGGTTGGCCCGCTCGGTGGTCGGCGTGCCGTCCTCGTTCTGCCCGACGACCCGCTCCAGGTACGGGCCGTACCGGCCGACCCGGACCACGATCTGCCGGCCCTCGCTGTCCTTGAGCAGCGGCAGCGAGTTGACCTCGCGGGCGTCGATGTCCTCCAGCCGCTCGCCGACCAGCTTCTTCAGCCCGCCGGAGTGGGCGACCGAGCCGGCCGCACCGTCCTCGGAGCCGAAGTAGAAGGAGGACAGCCAGTCGGTGCGACCCAGCCGGCCCTCGGCGATGGCGTCGAGCTCGTCCTCCATGGCCGCGGTGAAGTCGTAGTCCACCAGCCGGGAGAAGTGCTGCTCGAGCAGGCCGATCACGGCGAACGCGATCCAGGACGGGACCAGCGCCTGTCCCTTCTTCCACACGTACCCGCGCTCGGTGATGGTGCGGATGATCGAGGCGTAGGTGGACGGCCGGCCGATGCCCAGCTCCTCCAGCGCCTTGATCAGCGACGGCTCGGTGAACCGGGCCGGCGGCGAGGTGGTGTGGCTGCCCGGCCGGGTGTCGGTCGCGGTCAGCGGCTGCTGCACGGTCAGGTTCGGCAGCCGGCGCTCGGCGTCGTCCGCCTCCCCGCCCGCTTCGGCGTCGACGGTCTCGACGTACGCCCGCAGGAAGCCGGGGAAGGTGATCGTGCGGCCGGAGGCGCCGAACACCAGGGTGCTGGTGCTGCCGCCGGTGGCCGCCTGCGCCGAGATGCGGACGGTCAGCGTCTGGCCGCGCGCGTCCACCATCTGCGACGCGATGGTGCGCTGCCAGATCAGCTCGTAGAGCCGGAACTCGTCGGTCTGCAGCTGCGAGGCGACCTGGCCGGGGGTACGGAAGTGATCGCCGGACGGGCGGATCGCCTCGTGCGCCTCCTGTGCGTTCTTCACCTTGCGGGTGTACTGCCGCGGCTCGGCCGGCACGTACTCCGGGCCGTACAGCTCGCGGGCCTGGCTGCGGGCCGCGTCCAGCGCCGTCTTCGACAGCGTCGTCGAGTCGGTCCGCATATAGGTGATGTAGCCGTTCTCGTACAGGCGCTGCGCGGTGCGCATCGTCCGCTCCGAGGTGAAGCCGAGCTTGCGGCCGGCCTCCTGCTGAAGGGTGGAGGTCATGAACGGCGGGTAGGGGCGCCGGGTGTACGGCTTCTCCTCCACCGAGGTGACCGTCGCCGGGCCGCCCTCGACGGCGGCGGCCAGGGTGCGGGCGCCGTCCTCGTCCAGCAGCAGCACGTCGGCGGATGCCTTGACCTGGCCGGTCGCCTCGTCGAAGTCACGGCCGACCGCGAGCCGGCGGCCGTCGACGGACAGCAACGCGGCGCCGAACGACTCGGCGGCGGCGGTGGCGAACGTGGCGTCCAGGCCCCAGTAGGTGCCGGACCGGAACGCCATCCGGGCCCGCTCGCGCTCGACGACGATCCGGGTGGCCACCGACTGCACGCGGCCCGCCGACAGCTTCGGCATGACCTTCTTCCACAGCACCGGCGAGACCTCGTAGCCATACAGCCGGTCCAGGATACGGCGGGTCTCCTGGGCATCGACCAGGTCGTTGTCCAGCTCGCGGGGGGACTGCGCGGCGGCCCGGATCGCGGCCGGGGTGATCTCGTGGAAGACCATCCGCTTGACCGGGACCTTGGGCTTGAGGGTCTCCAGCAGATGCCAGGCGATGGCCTCGCCCTCGCGGTCCTCATCTGTCGCGAGGTAGAGCTCGTCGGCCTCCGCGAGCAACGACTTCAGCTTCGCGACCTGGGCCTTCTTCTCCGGGGAGACGACGTAGAGCGGCTCGAACCCGGAGTCGGTGTTCACCCCGAGGCGGGCCCACGGCTCACCCTTGTACTTCGCGGGCACGTCGGCGGCGCCGCGCGGCAGGTCACGGATGTGCCCGACCGAGGACTCGACGATGTAGCCGTCGCCGAGGTAGCCGGAGATCGTCTTCGCCTTGGACGGCGACTCGACGACCACCAGCCGCACGCCGGTGCCGGCACCGGCGGGTGCGGTCTTCCGTGTTGCCATCTTCGCGTCGTTCTCCTCTGCAGGACGCAGCGCCTCGTCGGGCCCGTCCGTCTCGGCCCCGATCGGGGCCGCTCCCCGCGGACAACGTCTGAGAGCCGTTCCCGCTTCCGGACTGCAGAATGCCACGAGTTGTCAAGTGCGTGCCGCCCACCCCGGGTGACCGCCGCGTGTCGGCGGGTGACGACGGGCTACCGCCGACCGTGTGACGGATCAGTAGTCGACGTCGGGGAATGCCCCGGCCGGCGCCTCCGGCGGCGGCGTCCCGATGAGCTCGGCGAGCCGGGTGCGCCGCCGGTGGCCGATGATCCGCAGGCCCGGCCCGCCCGCCCTGGGGCCGACCAGTACCCCGGCGACGCCGGCCCGCGCGAGCACCCCGGCGAGCGGCTCGTGGGTGTCCGGCGCGCGCGGATCCAGGCCGAGCACGTAGCCGCCCTCCTCCGGCCGGCCGGCGGCGATCAGCCAGCAGCGCAGCAGGCCCGGACCGGCGGACAGCCCGGCCGGCACCGACTTCACCGCTCCCCTGGTCCAGGTCGATGCGAGGTCCTCGAGATCGGTCAGCCGCTTGCTGCGCAGCAGCACCTCGCCACCCTCCGCCGCGGCCGGCGACTCGGTGTCGACGTCGCGCACCCGGAACTCCCGCTGCAGCGCGTGCGCCCGCCAGGGATGGTCGAGCAGGATCGACAGCCGGCAGCCCAGCTCCCCCCGGGCCAGCTGCCCGTGCGCGGCCAGCACCCCGCCGAGGTCCGCGCGCTGCGGCGGCGTCAGGTCGGCGCTGAAGAAGGACAGCTGGTGCACAGCAGGTGAGGCTAGACGCCCGGTGGCCTACCGGCAGGTTGCGGACACCCGACGATCAGAGGCCGAGACAGGAGGGCAGCTCGTCGATCGCAGCCTGCACCCCGTCCGGCAGCGGGTCCAGGTCGGCCACCGCCTGCGTCCCGGCCGCGCTGACCGAGGTCTCCACCTCGTTGACCAGGACCGAGAGCGCGTCCAGATCCGCCGGTGTCGCGGCGCCGACGCTCTCCGCGCCCGCCGCGTAGCCGTCGGCCAGCGCCTCGAACAACGCGATCCGGGCGGACTTCTGTGCGGCGCCGTCGGTGAGCGTGGGCGCCTGCAACGGGGTGAGCACCCGGACCGTCGCCGCCGCGCTCTCCGACAGACCGGTGTAGGCGGTGACGACGGCCTGCTGCTGCTGGGCGAGGGTGGTGCCGGTGGACGGCGAGGTGTAGCGCTGCAGGTCCTTCTGCCCGTCGCAGACCGCGCTGAACCACACCGTGCTGACGTCGTCGAGAGCGACCGGGCCGGCCGAGCTCGACACGCTGCTCGACGGGCCGGCGGACGTGGTGCCGCTGCCGGCCGCTTCCGTGGATGTCGCGATCCGCGCGCCGGAGGATGTCAGGGTGCCGGTCGTCGTCGGCTCGGACCGACCGGTGGTGCTGATCAGCACGACCACCGCGACCACCACCACCGCCGCGATCGCCGCGGCGATCCACCGCCACCGCCCGGTCGGGCGGGGAGCGCTGGGCAGGTGGCCGATCGGCCCGAGTTCGCGGGCCGGGGCGGTGGGCGTGGCGGGTGCGGGGCCGGCGGGCTTCTGTGCGTCCTCGGTGGGTGCCTTGGCCGGCGTCGTCGTTGGTGCGGGCTTCCTTGCGACGGGCTTTCCTGCGGTGGGTTCACCGGGACCGGGCTTCGCGGCAGCGTGCTCGTCTGCCGCATCCTTCTCGACCGCAGACTTCCCTGCTGCCTGATTCTGCTCTCCGGCGGACTTCTCGACAGTCGACTCCTGTGTCCCGGGCTTCTGCTCCGCGGGCTTCTGCTCCGCGGGCTTCTCCGGCGCCGGCTTCTCCGCTCCCGGTCTCTTCGCGGCCGGCTTCTTCGCAGCCGGCTCCCTCGGAGCCGGCTTCCCCGGAGCGGGTCTCTTCTCCGCCTGCCGGGCCGGGGGCTCGGCGGGCACCGGCTTCTCGGCCTTCCCGGTCACGTCGGCAGTGCTCTCCGCGGTGGCGTCGGCCGTGCTCTCCGCCTCGGGGTCGGCAGCAGTGCTGTCCCCGGCGGTATCGCCGGTGGTCGGCTCGTCGGCCGCCGGATCACCCGGCACATCGGGCACGGCCGGGTCAGCCGGGTTCTCCGGGTCTTCTGCACCGGACCGCACCGTTGACACCTCCACCCGGGAACGGCAACGCGCCGCTCCCCCGTCCAGACAGTAGGGGGAGCGGCGCGTGTGCGTGGTGAACCGCCAGGATCAGCCGGTCAGCACCGAGGCCCGGCGCTTGGAGACGACGATCGCCGCGATGATCACCAGCACGGCGACCAGCGAGATGATGATGCGCACGGCATCGTTGGCACCGTCGCCGACGGTGAGCGTGACGATCGCCGGGGCGATCAGCACCGACACCAGGTTCATCACCTTGATCAGCGGGTTGATGGCCGGGCCGGCGGTGTCCTTGAAGGGATCGCCGACGGTGTCGCCGATGACCGTCGCGGAGTGCGCCTCGGAGCCCTTGCCGCCGTAGTGGCCGTCCTCGACCAGCTTCTTGGCGTTGTCCCACGACCCACCGGAGTTCGCCAGGAACACGGCCATCAGGGTGCCGGTGCCGATCGCGCCGGCGAGATACCCGGCCAGCGGCCCGGTCCCGAGCCCGAAGCCGACCGCGATCGGCGCGAACACGGCGAGCAGACCGGGCGTGGCCAGCTCCCGCAGCGAGTCACGGGTGACGATGTCGACGACCTTGCCGTACTCCGGCTTGTTGGTGCCCTCCATGATCCCGGGGATGTCCCGGAACTGGCGCCGCACCTCGTTCACGACCGCGCCGGCCGCCCGGGACACCGCGTTGACGGCGAGTCCGGAGAAGAGGAACACCACTGCCGCACCGATCAGCACGCCGACCAGGGTGTTGGGCGAGACGATGTCGGAGATGAAGGAGCTCATCCCGGCTGCCGCGTCCAGCGCCGCGCCGCCGGCCGAGGCCAGTGCGTCGCCGATCGCGTTGGAGTAGGACCCGAAGAGCGCGGTCGCGGCGAGCACCGCGGTGGCGATGGCGATGCCCTTGGTGATGGCCTTGGTGGTGTTGCCGACGGCGTCCAGGTCGGTGAGGATCTGCGCGCCCTCCTCCGAGACCTCGCCGCTCATCTCGGCCACGCCCTGGGCGTTGTCCGAGATCGGGCCGAAGGTGTCCATCGCGACGATGACGCCGACGGTGGTGAGCAGGCCGCAGCCGGCCAGTGCGATGCAGAACAGCGCCACGAACAGCGATCCGGACAGCAGGAACGCGCCGTAGACGGCCGCGCCGATGACCAGGGCGGTGTAGACCGCGGACTCGAAACCGACGGAGATGCCGGACAGGATCACCGTGGCGGCACCGGTCAGCGAGGTCTTGGCGACCTCCTGCGTGGGCTTCTTGTTGGTGTCGGTGTAGTAGCCGGTCAGCCAGAGGATGACCGCGGCCAGCACGATGCCGATGATCACCGAGACGAAGGCGATGACCGCCGGGTTGCCGGGCAGGCCCTGCACCGCGGCGACGCCGAGGCCGTCGAAGGTGGTCGGCAGGTAGACGAACGCGGCGACGGCGCAGAGCACCGCGGAGATCAGCGCCGAGATGTAGAAGGAGCGGTTGATCGTCGCCAGGCCGCTCTCGCTCGCCCGGGCCCGGGTGATGTAGACGCCGATGATGGCGGTCAGCACACCGATCGCCGGGACGATGAGCGGGAAGATCAGACCCTTGGTGCCGAAGGCGGCACTGCCCAGGATCAGCGAGGCGACCAGGGTCACCGCGTAGGACTCGAACAGGTCCGCGGCCATGCCGGCGCAGTCACCGACGTTGTCGCCCACGTTGTCGGCGATGGTGGCGGCGTTGCGCGGGTCGTCCTCGGGGATGCCCTGCTCGACCTTGCCGACCAGGTCGGCACCGACGTCGGCGGCCTTGGTGAAGATGCCGCCGCCGACCCTCATGAACATGGCCAGCATGGCGGCGCCGAAACCGAAGCCCTCCAGCACCTTCGGGGCCTCGGCGACGTAGACCAGCACCACCACGGAGGCGCCGAGCAGGCCGAGGCCGGTGGTGGCCAGGCCGACGGAACCACCGGTGCGGAACGCGATCTGCATCGCCCGCTCCCGGCCCTCCCCGTTGGCCGCGGCGGCGACACGGACGTTCGCCCGGGTCGCCAGCCACATGCCGGTGTAGCCGATCGCCGCGGAGAAGCCCGCGCCCACCAGGAAGAAGATGCTGCGGCCGATGCGCTCACCGGTGGAGTTCGCCGGCAGCACGAACAGCAGCGCGAAGACGACGACCACGAAGATGCCGAGCGTCCGGAACTGCCGGCCGAGGTAGGCGGCGGCACCTTCCTGCACGGCCTCCGAGATCTCCTGCATCCGTGGGGATCCCTTGCCGGCGGCGAGGACGCCGGCCCTGAGGACGAAAGAGATGGCGAGGGCAACGAGGGCGACGACACCCACGATGACCACGATGGTCTTGTCACTTCCGGTGAAAGTGATCACCTGACCGGTGTCCATACAGCTCCTGCTCCAGTGCAGAGGGCACCGGCTCGCGGGACTCGCGACCGGCGCTGGTCGAGATCGCCACCGGCGGGGCCGGCGTGAGTCTGATCACTGTAAGGGAACGTCGGGAACTCACTGCGACCGCACCCGCTCACGCAGGGCCGCGGGATCGATTCAGGTGACCCGCATCACTTTCTTGATCGACTTCTCCCCCGACCCCGCCCGGTTCACCCGATGCGCTCACCTGCTTCACCGGAGCCCAATAGGAACGGCCGCACCATGGAGAGTGGGTACCGGACGGGTACCCCGAGCGCTGGAGTGTGGATGGAGATACCGGGCTACCGCCGACTGACCCCGTTGGGGCGCGGCGGTTATTCCGTCGTGTACCGCGCCGTGCAGGAGGGGGTGGAACGCGAGGTCGCCGTCAAGGTGCTCGTCGGGGGTCCCGTCGGGCAGGACGCCGGCGCCAAGTTCCGTCGTGAGGCCGCAACCAGCGGCCGGGTCGGCGCCCACCCCAACATCGTCACCATCTACGACTCCGGGTTCGCCGCCGACGGGTCGCCGTACCTGGCGATGCAGCTGTGCACCGGCGGGTCGCTGGCCGACACGGTGCGCCTGTCCGGCCCGATGTCGGTCGCGGACGTCCTGCGCATCGGCGTCCGGATCAGCGCCGCCCTGCAGTACGCGCACGGGGTCGGGGTGCTGCACCGGGACATCAAGCCGGAGAACATCCTGATGACCGACTTCGGCGAGCCGCAGCTCGCCGACTTCGGCATCGCCGCCCTCGAGGACCAGCGGATGTCGACCCACACCGCGGCCTCGTTCACCGTCGGGCACGCCGCGCCGGAGGCGTTGGCCGGTGCCCCGTCCTCACCCGCCTCCGACGTCTACAGCCTGTGCTCCACGCTGTTCACCGTCCTCGCCGGCCGCCCGCCGTTCCAGGCGCCGACCACCACCGCGGTCATCGCACTGGTGAACATGGTGCTGCACCAGCCGGCCCCGCCGACCGGTCGCGACGACGTCCCGGACTCCCTCGAGCAGCTGCTCGCCGCCGGACTGGGCAAGACCCCGCAGGAACGACCCGCCACTGCGGAGGAACTCGGCCGGGCACTGCAGGACATCCAGCGCGAGCTGGGGCTGCCGGTCACCGAGTTCCCCGCCGCGCCCTCCGTGCCCGGTCCGACGGCCCACGAGGCCGGGGCGACCACGGTGCTCGGCGGCGCGGTCCCGCTGGACATGCCGACCGGCGCGCTGCCGCCGACCGGCGCACTGCCCCCTGGCGTGGTGACCACCGCCGCAGCGGGCTCGCCGTGGGCGACGTACGCCGGTGGGGTCGGCGCCGACGGAGCCCGGGGTGCCGGCGGGGACGCGATGACCGGTGCCACCGAGCTCATCCCGACCGCTGGGGCGGCTCCCGCGCCTGTTCCTGCAACCCCCGATCCCGCCGATCCGGATCCGGCTGCCGCCGACGCCGGGTCCGCGTCGAAGAAGCCGTGGTGGTTGTGGGCCGGGATCGCCGCCACGGTGGCGGTGGTCGCGGTGGTGCTGATCCTGCTGCTCACCGGCGGCGACGAGGACTCCGGCACCCCGGTCGCAGGCCCGGACCCGTCGACGTCCTCGTCGGCGTCGTCCGTGTCGTCGCCCTCCTCGGCGACCTCGACCTCGTCAGCTCCGTCGTCGACCAGCTCGAGTGCCACGTCGTCCTCGACCTCCTCGTCGACCAGTTCCTCGACGAGCACCAGCTCCTCGACGAGCGCGGCGCCGGCGGCCGCGCGGGTGCTGTCCTTCGCCTCCGATGCCACCTCCGGCCAGGTCACCTGCACCGCCGGCGACGGCACGGTGCCGGTGAACCTGAGTTGGTCGTCCACCGGGGCGACGGCCGCGGCCATCGCGATCGACGGGGCCACCAACGATCCGTTCGTCTCCGGCCTGGACCCGACCGGCTCGACGGTGGTGGCCTACGACTGCGCCGCCGACGCGCACACGTACTCCCTGCTGCTGACCGGTGACGGCGAGCCGGCCACCTCCGAGCTGACGCTGACCACCGTCCGCCCGGATCCGACGACCACCGAGACCACGCCGACCACACCGACCACGGAGACCACTGAGACGACCGCGACGACGCCGACCACACCGGAGACGACGCCGACCACCCCCACCACCCCGTCCACCACCACGCCGACAACGCCGACGACGCCGACGACGCCGACCAGCGTGACCCCGTCGGCCGGGACCGGCGGGGCCGCGGCCGGCGAGGCGGGAGGGGCCGGCGACACCCCGGCGCCGTCCACGTCCACCGCCGGTTGACCGCACCCTGCACAATGGACAGGTGATCCAAACCAGCGGCACCATCTCCGGCGATCTGCTGGATGCCGCGCTCGGCGTCGTGGGCGGCCGCCCACCGGACGCGCTGCGCCACGTGGAGCGGATCCCGGCCCGGGACGGCCTGCCCGTGGACTGGCCCGCCTGGGTGGATCGGTCCGTGCGGGACGCGTTCGTCGCCCGCGGTATCCACCGCCCGTGGCGGCATCAGGCGGAGACCGCCTCGTCCGCGCACGCCGGCCGGCACACCGTGGTGAGTACCGGTACCGCGTCCGGGAAGTCGCTCGGGTACCAGCTGCCGGTGCTGTCCGACCTGACCACGCAACCGCGGGCGACCGCGCTCTACCTCTCCCCCACCAAGGCGCTGGCCGCCGACCAGCTGGGGACGCTCGACAGCCTCGGCCTGCCCGGCCTCCGACCCGCGGTCTACGACGGGGACACCCCGATCGCCGAGCGGGACTGGGCCCGGGACCACGGCCGGATCGTGCTGAGCAACCCGGACATGCTGCACCGCGGGATCCTGCCGCAGCACGCCCGCTGGCGCCGGTTCCTGCGCGGCCTGCAGTACGTGGTGATCGACGAGTGCCACAGCTACCGCGGCGTTTTCGGCTCCCACGTGGCGCTGGTGCTGCGTCGGTTGCGGCGGCTCGCCGCCCTCTACGGATCCGATCCGGTGTTCGTGCTGGCCTCCGCCACCGTCGCCGAACCGGCCCGGTCGGCGTCCCTGCTGATCGGCGCGCCGGTGGTTGCGGTGACCGAGGACTGCGCGCCGCGGCCGGGCGCCGACTTCGTGTTGTGGGAGCCGCCCGTGGTCTCCGACGGCCTGGGCGAGATGGGCGCGCCGCTCCGCCGTCCCGCCCCGGCGGAGACGGCGGAGATCCTGGCCCGGCTGGTGTCCTCCGGCGCCCGGACCCTCGCCTTCGTCCGGTCCCGGCACGGTGCCGAGCAGACCGCGCTCACCGCCCGGCGGCTGCTATCCGACACCGACCCGGCACTGGCGCACCGGGTCGAGGCCTACCGCGGCGGCTATCTGCCGGAGGAGAGACGCGCCCTGGAAAGGGATCTCGGCAGTGGTGACCTGCTCGGCCTGGCCACCACGAACGCACTGGAGCTCGGCATCGACATCGCCGGCCTGGACGCGGCGGTGCTGGCCGGTTACCCGGGCACCCTGGCGTCGATGTGGCAGCAGGCGGGCCGCGCCGGTCGCAGCGAGAAGCGGGCACTGGTGGTGTTCGTCGCCCGGGACGATCCGCTGGACTCCTACCTGGTGCATCATCCGGAGGCGGTGTTCGGCCGGCCCGTCGAGACGTCGGTGACCGATCCCGGCAACCCCCGGCTGCTCGCGGGGCACCTGCGCTGCGCCGCCGCGGAGCACCACCTGGACGCCGACGACGTCGAGCTGTTCGGCGGTGAAACCGCTGTGCTGCCGGTGATCTCGACCCTGCTCGCGGAGCGACAGCTGCGGGCGCGACCCACCGGCTGGTACCACACCGACCGGCAGCATCCGGCCGACGAGGTGGACCTGCGGGGCAGCGGCGATGCGCAGGTGGTCATCGTGGAGTCGGACACCGGACGACTGCTCGGCACCATCGACCACGGCCGGTCGATGTCCCAGGTGCACACCGGCGCCGTCCACCTGCACCGTGGGATCTCCTATCTGGTCGATGATCTCGACCTCGACGCCGGCGTGGCGATGGTGCACGCCGAGCGCCCGGAGTGGACCACCATGGCCCGGTCGGTGTCCCGGACCGACCTGCTGGAGCCGGAGGCGGCGGTGTCGCTGCCCGGCGGGGTGCGGGTCGGACTCGGAGCCGTGCGGGTCACCGATCAGGTGGTCGGGTACAGCCGGCGCCGGATCGGCGGCGAGATCATCGACACCATCCCGCTGGACATGCCCGAGCAGGTGCTCGAGACCCGCGGTGTCTGGTACTCGATCGAGCCGGACGCGCTCATCGCCGCCGGGCTGGACGAGATGGCGATCCCCGGCGCGCTGCACGCCGCGGAACACGCGGCCATCGCCCTGCTCCCGCTCTTCGCCGGTTGCGACCGGCGGGACATCGGCGGGCTCTCCATGCGCTGCCATCCGGACACCGGGCTGCCGACCGTGGTGGTGCACGACGGTCGGCCCGGCGGCTCCGGGTTCGCCGACCGCGGGCACGCCGTGCTCCGGAAATGGCTCACCGCGGTGCGGGATGCCGTGCGCGCCTGCGGGTGTCGCCGCGGCTGCCCGTCCTGCGTACAGTCACCCAGCTGCGGCAGCGGCAACCACCCGCTGCACAAGGACGGCGCGGTGCTGGTGCTCGATCACGTGCTGTCGGCGCTGCCGGCAGCGGTGTCGATCTTGTAGTGCAGCCGGGCCACACCGGACGGCCAGACGTCGGAGTCGAGCAGGCGCAGCTGCGCGCGGTGCTGCGGCGGGGCCACCGGGGTGCCGGCGCCCAGGGTGACCGGTGCGACGAAGAGCTCGATCTCGTCCAGCAGTCCTTCGGACCACAACGAGGTCATCAGGTGGAGTGATCCCCAGATCAATGTGGTGCCGGCGGCATCCCGCAGGTGCGCCGCGGCGTCGGGAACGACGGTGGCAGCGAGGAAGTCGCCCCACGGCGCCGCGTCGAGGGTGCCGGAGCACACGATCTTCGGCAGTTCGTTGACCCGGGCGGCCATCGGCTCGTCACCGGCCGTCGGCCAGTACTGCACGAAGGTCTCGTAGGTGCGCCGACCCAGCAACACCTCGTCCACCGTATCCAGCAGCCGCTGGTTGTGTCGCTCGCTGTCGCCGAAATCGTCGACCGCGGAGAAGATCTCGGATTCGTCCGTGAGGCCGGACGCGAACCCGTCCACCGACACCCATTGCTGCGCGATCACACGACGAGGCCCCATCCGGACATGATGCCGGACGGGGCCTGGTCGTGCTGTGGAGCGTGCGGGTGGATCAGACGTGCTCGGGCTGCCGGTCGGGCAGGGCATCGGCGGCCTCTGTAGCCTCTGTCGTCGACACCTCTGCCTTTTCGCGGCTCTCGAGGGTGCGCATCAGGCGCTCGCCCTCGATGTCCACGTGCGGCAGCACCTTGTCGAGCCAGCGCGGCAGGTACCAGCCGGCCTTGCCGAGCAGCGTCATGACAGCGGGCACCAGGGTCATCCGGACCAGGAAGGCGTCGGCCAGCACACCGACCCCGAGGGCGAACCCGATGGAGGCGATGACGGTGTCCGGCGAGAGCACGAACCCGGCGAAGACGCTGAACATGATGATCGCGGCGGCGGTGACCACCCGGCGGCCGGCGGTGAAGCCGGTCATCACGGCCTGCTTCGCGTCCTCGCCCTTGGCGTAGGCCTCCCGCATGCCGGAGACCATGAACACCTGGTAGTCCATCGCGAGGCCGAACAGCACGCCGATCATCAGCACCGGCAGGAAGGAGATGATCGGCTGCGGGTTGTCCCCGGACAGGAAGCCGAGCCAACCCCACTGATAGACCGCGACGGTCGCACCGAAGGCGACACCGATGGAGAGCAGGAAGCCGAGCGCGGCCTTGATCGGGACGACGATCGAGCGGAATACGAGCAGCAGCAGGATCACCGCGAGTCCGACGACCAGACCCAGGTACACCGGCAGCGCGCTGGCCAGCTTCTCCGAGACGTCCACCGCGATGGCGGTCTGGCCGGTCAGGCCGATGGTGGTGCCGGTGGCCGCCTCCCACTGCGGGGTGAGGTCGCGGATCTGGTTGACCAGGTCCTCGGTGCGGTCGTCCGAAGGACCGGTCTTCGGAATGACGGTCAGCGTCATCATCGTGCCGTCGCTGCTCGCCGCGCCGGGTGCCGCCAGCGGGCCGGCGGGCAGGGCGTCGATGTCCTTGGCCAGCACCTCGGCCGCCGCGGTCAGCTTCGCCGGCTCACCCGAGATCACCAGCAGCAGCGGGCCATTCAGGCCCGGGCCGAACCCGTCGGCGACCAGGTCGTAGGCCTTGTGCTGGGTGGAGTCGGCCGGGGCAGAGCCGTCGTCCGGCAGCGCGAGGTCCAGCTTCATGGCCGGGACGGCGAGCACGCCCATCAGCACGACCACCGCACCGATGACCCAGGCCGGACGCTTGTTGATCATGCGGATCCAGCGGCCGTGGGCGACCGCGGTGGCAGTGTGCGCGACCGGGGCCTTGCCACGGGCCTTGCGCGGCAGCACCTTGGTGCCGGCCAGCGAGAGCAGCGCGGGCACCAGGGTCAACGCGATGAGGACCGCGACCGCGACGGTGGCCGCGGCGCACAGACCCATCACCGACAGGAACGGGATGCCGACGACGCTGAGGCCGGCGAGCGCGATGACCACGGTGAGGCCGGCGAAGGTGACGGCGGAACCGGCGGTCGCGGTGGCCCGGGCGATCGATTCGCGGACCGGCATGCTGGTGGCGAGTTGACTGCGGTGCCGGGAGACCAGGAAGAGCGAGTAGTCGATCCCGACGGCCAGGCCGAGCATCAGGGCGAGGATCGGTGCGGTGCTGGTCATCTCGACGAAGCCGGAGGTGAGCAGGATGCCGGACATGCCGACGCCGACGCCGATCAGTGCGGTCAGCATGGTCATGCCGGCGGCGACGATCGAACCGAAGGTGATGAGCAGCACGACCAGCGCGATGACCACGCCGATGGCCTCGGTGGTGTCGCTGCCGGCCGGCTGCGGGGCGGCCGCGCCACCGAGTTCGATCTCCAGGCCGGATCCGGAGGCGGCGGTGGTGACCTTCGACAGCGCGTCGACGGCGGCGGTCGGGACGTCGGTGGCGGAACCGGTGAAGTTCACCGTGGCCAGCGCGACCCGGCCGTCCGGCGAGATCGACTTGGTGGTCACCGGATCGGTGACGGCGGCGATGCCCTGGATGGCACCGGCCTCCTTCACCACCTCGGCGATCTTCGCGGCCGTGGCCGGCTCGACGACGGTCTGCCCCTCCGGCACGGCGAAGACGATGCGACCGGACGCGCCGCCGGCGGCCGGGATCTTGGCCTCCAGCTCGTCCAGGGTCTGCAGCGCCGGGGTGCCGGGGATGCTGAAGGTGTTGGACAGGGTGCCCTTGAGCGCTCCGGCCGCACCGCCCAGTCCGACGAGCAGGACCAGCCAGACGGCGACGACCGCCCACCGGTGACGGGCGGAGAACGCGCCGAGTCGGTACAGCAGGGTTGCCATGGGCGTGACCTCTCGAAACTGAACGGGAACAGCCGGAAAGTAGCTGCGCGTGAGGTTACGGTCACGGAGTGTGCGTTACAACGGTTGGGGGACCCGCGCGGACCAAGATCAACCCAACGGATGGCCGGCGGTGGCTCGCGACCTCCCCGATCCGGTGGATCCGTTGCTGTCGGTGACCTTTCGCCACCTGTTCGAGGTGCTTCCGCCGGTGCATAACCTCCGGACCGGATCGAGTGGGAGGTTGTCCACCGTCGGGGCATCCTGACTACGCCGGGATGCCCACCTCGTACAGGCCGTCGTCATCCTTGACGGTCACGGTGACACTCTTCAGGAGTCCGTCCTGGAGGACCGAGCAGACGAAGGATGTGCCTGCAGCCACGGGCTGGTTCGTCGGGCATGACACCTTCTCGATACCGACCAGGCCGTAGCCGCCCGGAGCCTGATCGGTCAGAATCTTCATCACGCCGGACTCGAGTGCCACCTGATCGAAGATTCGCCCCACCGGTCGAACAGTCGAGGTGGTCACAGAGGTCTCCTGCACCTCAACAGCCGGGATGCCCACCTCGTAGGTACCGTTGTCATTCTTCACGCTGACGGTGACGTTCTTCCGGACTCCGTCCTGGGTGACCGCGCACAGGAAAGAAGTGCCCGCGTTCACCTCTTGATCGCTGGGACAAGCGACGTCTGAAACTCCGGACAAGGCATATCCGCGCGGAGCGGGTTCTGTCAGGATCTGCAGGACTCCGGACTCGAGCCGAACTCGGTTGAAAACCCTTGTCTCGTACACGCCTGCTTGGACGTCCTCTGCAGGGATGCCGACTTCGTACAGACCTTCGTCATCCTTGACGGTGACCGTTGCCTTCTTCCGACTGCCGTCTTGGGTCACCACACAGACGAATGACGAACCGGCCACCACTGGTTGGTCGTCGGGACAGGTCACATCCGAGATGCCCACCAGGGCATACCCGCTCGGCGCGGGCCCGGACAGTATCGCCAATACTCCGGCCTCGACTGCATCCTGATCGAAAAATCGCGGTCCGATCTGCCCACTCTGTCGACCGGAGACTTCGTTGGCCGACTGCGACGAAGTTGCCCCGGCTTGGCACCCAGACAGGAAAAGCACTACGACCAGCGTGCTGAATCCGACTCGCCTCCGCCCACCCATTCAGCGATGGTCGCACGGGATCGCGAGCCAATGGCCGTCCCGAACCAGATCAGCCTGCACCTCACCCATCAGTGGTCACCGGACCGGCACGGGCGCGGCCGTGCGCCGTGCCGGTGAGTGGATAGCCCACGGTGCACTCGGTCTCGACCAGGGCATCGAGCCCTTCGAACCGGCAAGAGGAGATCGCTGCACCGTTCTGCTCGGCGACGACCGCTGCCCGGGCGCAGGCGGTATCGGCCCCGCGCAGTGCCCAGGATGCGGCGGCCAACGCTGCCAGGTCGGCCGCAGCCTCCGCGCGCTGCCGGGTGAGCGCCGCGGCGCCCAGGTGCACCGCCAACCCCAGCACCGCCACCAGCGTCATGGCGATGACGCACACCTGGATCGTGGCGAACCCGCCGTCCTGGTCCCGTCGTCCGATCCGGGGCCGCTTCCCGTGCGTGGCACGGGCGTCGGTCCCGGATGCGACCGCCGGCCCAACGATCGAAGCGATCCGGCAGCGAAACCCGAACATCCGGGACCATTTCCATCGGAGGGCGAGGGTTTCCGTCCCCGATGTGCGGCCAGATCCGCCGGTCGCGATCCTCCGGCGGCGAAACCCGAACCTCCGGGACCGTTTCCATCGGCCGGCGAGGGTCTCCGTCCCCGATGCGCGGCCAGATCCGCCGGTCGCGATCCTCCGGCGGCGAAACCCGAACCTCCGGGACCGCTCCCATCGGCCGGCGACGGTATCCGTCCCCGATGCGCGGCCAGATCCGCTGATAGCGATCCTCCGGCGGCGAAACCTGAACTTCCGGGACCGTTTCCATCGGTGGGCGACGGAATCGGTCCCCGATTCCCCGACCCGGTCGTCTCCATGCCCGCTGCGAGCCTTCACGTGCCGCGACTCATCCACCGATCGACTCCTCACGATGCGCCACGGCCCGGGCATCGAGCCGGATGCCGGACAGCACGGACCCGGGTGACGCCCGCACCACTGCGACGACCAGGTCGCCGTCCACCCCGAGTTCCAGTGATGCGCCGGAGGGCGCCAGTGCGGCCACTGCCGCCTGCGCCCCGGACTCGTCGCCCCGACCGGCCAGCCGCGCCGCCTCCGCCGCCGCGTCGGAGATGCGCAGCTGCGCGATCACCGTCATCAGCCCGGCCAGGCAGAGGACGAGCACCACCATCAACGACGACAGCGCGAGGGCTGCCTCGACGGTGACACCTCCCCTGTCCGCACGCCGCGACCGGCCGGCCGGGGTCGCCGTCACAGCGAGGTGTTGAGCGCGGAGTTGACCAGGTCGGTCAGACCCGCGATCACCGAGTCACCGGTGACGATCTTGTACAGCACCGCCGCGAAGGCCGCCGCCACGATGGTGCCGACCGCGTACTCCACGGTCGACATGCCCGCATCCGACGGCACCTTCACCGCCGACTCCTCCACCGACGGTCCCGTGGCCGATGACGCCTTGACCATCGACACGGTCCCGTCGCCGAGCAGGAGGCAGTCCTCGGAACCGCGTCCGCAGGCGCACGTCTCGCCGTCACCGACCGGACGGTGCTCGCCGTCCGGGTCGAACCCCGGCTCATCGACCGGGATGTCCCACCCCGGCAGCAGTGTCGCTCGTCGTCCCATGTCCACTCCTTCCCGCGCCGGCCGGGTGCCGGCCGCATCACCACCATCCGCCGCATTCGCGCTTCGGATCGGCTGCCCCGAAAGGGATGTGGACAGCCGGAGGAGTGTGGACGGACCGGGTGGCACAGATCCGACGAGCACGGTCGGAGCGGATAAATCGGCCGGACCCGATCCTGCCGAGCCTGTGACCGACGCCGATCCAGTGTCCCGGCGGCGCCGACGACGGAGCCTGCACGTTGACGAACGTTCCAGCTGGAATCGACCTCTCGGACGCATGCGTTCCAGCTGGAACGCCGAGATTCGCCTCGGCACCGTCCCAGCAGCTCCGAGAACCGGACCGCCAAATCACGAACGTTCCAACTGGAAGGGCGTGATGCGACCCGCATGGCCCCGGCAGCGCCCACTTGATCACTCCGCTCCACTGCGTAACGTTCCAGCTGGAACGCCGACCCCCCGCCTCCGCACGTTCCAGCTGGGACGTCGGATGCGAGCCGCACTGTCCCAGCACTCCGACCACTCGACGCACTCGATCACGGATGTTCCAACGGAACGCCACAGTCCGGCCGCCCTGCTCCCCACGGTCATGCCCGGCGTCGCATCCGGTCCCGCTGGGACATGCCGCGCCCCGAAGGTGCACAGCGCCGCGCGGAGCCCAGCCAGGGACGCCGCGTCCCTGGATGAACCGGTCCTTCACCCGCCCTGCCGACGACAGCAGGCTGGTCCCATGACCACCACAGAGCCCACCACCGCAGAGACCACCACCGCCACCAGCCGGATCGCCCTCGTCACCGGCGGCAACCGGGGCCTGGGCCGCAGCGAGGTCCTTGCCCTCGCCGCCGCCGGCAACGACATCGTGCTGACCTACCGATCCGGCGAGGACCAGGCCGCACAGGTCGCGGACGCCGTGCGCGCCCTCGGCCGGCGCGCCGCGGTGCTGCAGCTGGACACCACCGCCACCGGCACCTTCGAGCAGTTCGCCACCGACCTCACCGCCGTGCTGCGCGAGCAGTGGCAGCGGAACACCCTCGACATCCTTGTCAACAACGCCGGTTTCGCCGCACCGACCCCGCTCGGCGGGATCACCGTCGACACCGTGAACAGCCTGGTCGCGGTGCACTTCACCGGCGTGGTCATGTTGACCCAGACCCTCGTCCCGCTGCTGGCCGACGGCGGCCGGATCATCAACACCTCCACCGGTCTGGCCCGCTTCGTCGGCGACTTCGGCCTGTCGGTCTACGCGTCGATCAAGGGTGCTGTCGAGGTGTGGACCCGCTATCTCGCACAGGAACTCGGCGCCCGGCGGATCACCGTCAACGCCGTCGCGCCCGGTGCCACCGCCACCGACTTCGGGGGCGGTTCGCTGCGGGACGACGAGCAGGTACGGTCCGGATTGGCCACGGTCATCGCGATGGGACACGTGGGCCTGCCGGACGACATCGGCGCCGCGGTCGCGGCCATCGCTTCGGAGAACATGTCCTGGGTGACCGGCCAGCGCATCGAGGCCTCCGGCGGCATGCGGCTCTGAGGGGGGCAGACTGATGACCGTGGACCGCGCCCAGCTCGCCGACTTCCTCCGCACCCGCCGGGAGAGCCTGTCCCCGGAGGACGTCGGCCTCCCCCGAGGCAGCCGGCGCCGGACCGGCGGCCTGCGCCGCGAGGAGGTGGCCGCGCTGTCCGGGATGTCGACGGACTACTACACCCGCATCGAGCAGCAGCGGGGCAGTCATCCGTCGGAGCAGATCCTGGCCGCGCTGGCCCGCGGGATGCACCTGTCGTTGGACGAACGCGACCACCTGTTCCGGCTGGCCGGTCATCCGGCGCCGGAACGGGTGCGCCGCAGCGACCACGTCGACGCCGGACTCATGCGGATCCTGGACCGGTTGTCCGACACCCCGGCAATGGTGATCGGTCCGCTCGGCGAGACGCTGCTGCAGACGCCGCCCGCCGTCGCGCTGTTCGGGAACGAGACCGAGTTCGAGGGACTGGAGAGGTACGCGCCGTTCCGGTTCTTCACCCGTAAGCAGAACCGGAACCTTTATCCCGAGGAGGACCGTTCGTTGCGGGGCCGCCAGTTCGCCGCGGACCTGCGCACGGCACTGGCCAGGGACGGCGCGGGATCGAGAGCACAGGAGGTCGTCGATGCCCTGCTGGCGCGGAGCGCGGAGTTCGCGGCCATCTGGGCCGAACACGAGGTGGGCCGCAAGCACAGTCAGCTCAAGCGACTGATCCACCCGGAGGTCGGCGAGCTCGAGGTGTACTGCCAGACCCTCTACGACATCGAGCAACTGCAGGGCCTGCTGGTCTTCACCGCCACCCCGGGCACGCCGAGTTACGAGAAGCTGCAACTGCTCTCGGTGATCGGCGCACAGATCCTGGGCAGCTGAGACGGCCCTTCAGAAGACCGACAGGCCGCGCAGCAACCCCAGCACCACCGGAGCCAGCCCGAGGCAGAGGAACGCCGGCAGGAAGCAGACCGTGAGCGGGCCGGTGATCAGCACCCCGGCCCGCCCGGCACTGCGCTCCAGGTCCTGGATTCCCCTGGCCCGCAACCGGTCCGCGTGCTCACGGACCGCCCCGGCCAGCGCGGCGCCGCCCAGCTCGGACCGGCACACCGCTGCCGCGAGCGGTGCCAGGTCGTCGTCGGATTCCGCGGCGCGCCACGCGATCTCGGCAGACGCACCCATGTCGGTGAGCGCGGCCACCGAGACCAGGGTGTCCAGCGGGCCCGTGACACCGGGCGCCCTGGGAGCCGCGCGACCGGCGAGCAGCCGCGCGACCACGCCGACGGCCCGCCCCATCGGCTGGCCCGCCGCGACACAGGCCGCGACCAGGTCCGAGCACTCCGCGAGAAGCCGCCGGTCGGACCGTTCCTGGGCCGGGGTGCGCCGAACCGGCCGCCGGTGCACCAGCACTCCGGCCAGGACCGCCGCCGGTACCGACCACCACACCTCCACGCCGAGCAGGAACCCGGTGGCCAGCATCCCGGCCGCCGCGACCACCACCTCCCGGAGTCTGGCACTGCCGGTGTGCCGACGGCCGTCCGCCGGACCCGGTCGTGGGGCGGGCCAGAGCGCCAGGGCCGCTGCGAGCAGCAGGGCCGCGATCGGCATCGGGTCGAGGGGCAAGGAATCGAGGGGCAAGGAGTCGAGGGGTAAGGGATCGAGTGCGTGCGGGCCGGCGGTCATCGCACGATCCGGGCGGTCCAGAGCAGACCGGCGCAGGTCAGCGCCACCCCGGTGAGCAGCAGGACAGCGCCCGCACCGCTGCCGGCCAGTACCGCCAGTGGGTCGGCCCCCATCCCGTAGCCGAGCAGGATCCCCAGTACCGGGAGGGCTGCCAGTACCCAGCCGGACAGCCTCGGACCGGCCAGTTGTCCGGCACGGGCCCGGCCGACGGCGGCCAGGTCGTCGAGATCCCGCGCCAGCGCCTCGAGCACGACGACCCACGGCAGTCCGAACCTCTCCGCCAGGACCCGGCCGTCGGTCAGCCGGCGGTGCACCTCGACGGCCTCCGCCGGGACCTCGGCGACCCGTAGCCCGGACTCCGGCGATGCCCCCGCGCGCAGTTCCCGGACCAACGTGCGGACCGCCGCTGCGGCCGCGTCGTCGAGTCGCCGTGCGGCCCGGGTCCGCAACTCTCCGCGGACCACCGCCACGCAACTGCCGGCCAGTAACGCGGATGCCACGGCGATCGGCACCGACCCGGCCAGCATTCCCGGTGCTGCCGCCGTGCCGGCGATCGCCGGCACGATCCACCGGCCACTGATCCGCCCGACGCCGATCGCGGCCGGCCCGGGCCCTCGGCCCGGGCGCAACGAGCGGCCGGGAGCTCGCGGACCGGGAGCCGGCCAGATCAGCAGCCCGGCGGCGACGACCAGCACCACAGTCAGCACGGCGGGTCGATCCCGCGGCCGGCCAACAGGTCCCGGAGCAGCGCCATGCCCTCGAGCACCGGCGCGCCGTCCGCGACCGCCGGGATCACTTCCACCGGGCCACCGCCGGTCCGGCGGGTGACGCCGACGGTGGACAGCACACGCCCGGTCGGGGTCCGCCGCATCTGCAGCACCACCTGCACGGCCCCGGCCAGCTGGGCGTGCAGCGCGGTCCGGTCCAACCCGGCCATCGCGGCCAACGCCTCCAACCTGGCCGGGACCTCGGCCGCAGTGTTCGCATGCAGGGTGCCGCCGCCACCCTCGTGGCCGGTGTTGAGCGCGGCGAGCAGTTCCACCACCTCAGGGCCACGCACCTCTCCCAGCACGATCCGGTCCGGGCGCATCCGCAACGCCTGCCGCACCAACTCCCGCAGCGGCACCGCGCCGGCACCCTCGACGTTGGCGATCCGGCCGACCAACCGCACAACGTGCGGGTGCGCGGGGCGTAGTTCCTCCGCGTCCTCGACGACCACCACCCGCTCTCCCTCCGGCACCGCGGCGAGCACGGCACCGAGCAGGGTCGTCTTGCCGGAACCGGTCCCACCGCCGATCAGGAAGGCCAGTCGGGCATCGATCACGGCGCGCAGCACCGGGGCGACCGCACCGGGTAGGGTGCCCGAACCGGCCAGCCGGTCCAGGTCGTGGCGGGACGGGCGGAGCACCCGGAGCGACAGGCAGGCGCCGGACACGGCGACAGGCGGGATCACCGCGTGCAGCCGGGTGCCGTCGGGCAGCCGCGCATCGACGTACGGCAGGGCCTCGTCGAGGCGGCGACCCGCGGCCGCGGCGAGCCTCCGGGCCAATCGCTGCACTGCCGCCTCATCGGGGAAGCGCACGTCGGTCGGTTCCCACCCGTCGCCGCGGTCCACCCGGACGTCGTCGGGTGCGTTCACCACGACGTCGGTGGTCCGCGGATCGGCCAGCAGTGGCTCGAGCACACCCGACCCGCGCAGCTCGTTCTCCATGATCCGCAGGAGCCGGAGCATCGCCGCATCGCTGACCGGTCCCGGCAGCTCGGCACGGAGAGCGGTGGCGATCGCGGCCCCTTCCGGCTCGGTGCGCGCGTCGGCGACCCTGCGCTGCACCGCCTCCACCAGCTCGTCGGTCACCGGCGGCAGCTCCGCCGGTGAGCCGCCCCTGGACACGCCTGCGGCCGTCATGCCACACGGTCGAGGACGCGGGCGGCCGCGACGGCCAGCGGACCGCGCCCACGGTGGCCGGGCGGGCGTCCGTGTTCCAGATCCCGGGCCAGTCCCGGCTCGGGGCGGTAGCCGGCCAGCAACTCGACCCCGAGCGCGGCGGCGATCTCCTCGGGTCCGACACCACCCGGCGCCGGACCACGCACGACCAGACCAGGTTCGGCACCGAGCGCCCGGATCCGTTCGACGGCACGCTCGGCGGCGAATCCACCGCGCACGTCCGACGTGGTGACCAGGACGACGAGATCGGCGACGCCGATCACCAGGTCCGACGCGGGCTCGGGATGCCCCGGCAGATCGGCGACGAACAGGTCACCGGCCCGCCGCACGGACCGGACCACCACCTCGACCGTCGCCGACGGAGCCGGCACCGGAGCGGTGCGGTCGTGACCCAGCACCGACACCCGTCCCCGTGCGACCGGGATCCCGGGCAGCGAGCGGTGCAGCGCCTGCGCCCCGAGGCTCCCGGTGGGCGCGTGCAACGCCTCCCAGCGTGCACCCTCCTGCTCCTCGACACCGAGCAGCAGGTCGAGCCCGGCACCCCACGGGTCGCCGTCCCCCAGCACCACCTGCCGGCCACGACCGGCCGCCACCAGTGCCAACGCCGCCGCGAACACGGAGGTGCCGACGCCACCGGCCGCTCCCGTGACCGCGACGACCCGGCCGCCCTCCGGCCCCGGTGCGGCCGCCTCGGTGAGCGCACCGACGAGGGCCGCGTCGTCGACATCGAGGTCGTGGACGGCCGACACGCCCAGCGCCAACAGCGAGGGCCAGTCGACCGGCGGACCGGAGCCGCGCCCGGGTCCGGTGACGGCGAGGACCCCGTCCCGGCGGGTCGGGGCCGACGCCAGCAGGCGGTCGGCGACGGCCGCATCCAGCAGCACCACCGGGGCGGTGCGCCAGGCCTGCCGGGACACCGGCAGCCGGCTGTGCAGCACCTCGACCTGGGCGGCCGCGGCGACACGGAGCAATTCGTCGAGGACGAGCTCGTCCTCGGTGATCAGCAGTGGCAGTCCCGACATGCCGTTCATACCAACCTGCCCCGGGCCGGCGGTGGGATCGGGCCGGCCGGCCCTGTGGACGGATCCGGGTCTGTGGACAGATCCGCACCGACAGATCGCCACGGCGCAGCGACGTCGCCGCACCCCCGGCCGCTCCGAGGAGTCCGGTCAGGCCGGGTCGCAGACCTGCCCGTCGAGGTGCCGACGGTTGGCCTCGATGACGCGGTCCAGCAGCACGCGGGTCCGCACCAACTCGTCGATCCGGGTGTCCAGCCCCTCGCGCTCCTGCACCAGGCGGTGCCAGGCCAGTTCGGTGTTCGCATCGCTCGGCGCATCGACGCATGGCAGCACCGCGGCGATGGTCCTGCTGGACAGCCCTGCGGCATAGAGGTTCTGGATGAAAGTGACCCGCTCGAGGTCCTCGTCGCCGTAGGTGCGCTGGCCCCCACTGCTGCGTGCGCTGGTCAGCAGCCCCTGCTCCTCGTAGTAGCGCAGGGACCGCACACTCACGCCGGCCCGTCCGGCGAGTTCGCCGATCCGCATCGCACCTCCCGATCGCACCTCGCACGCGAGATCCGTGACGGCGTCACGGTTCGGGCCGGCACCGGCGACGACATCCCTGTCACCGCGTGCGTTCAGAGCTTGACCCTGACGTCAATGGTAGCTCCGGAGCTTCGACCCCGGCGGGGACGAGGAACTGGGGAGTCAGGCACACCCTCCGCACGCCGGAGCGGGAGGCCAGGATCGGTGATGCCCGGAAATTGCCCGAATGAGCCGCCTGAGAATAGGGGCGGCCCCCGCCAGGGGGGGAGGCGGGGGCCGCGGGGGTTCAGCTCCGGGGGGTTGAGCTGAACCCGGGGTCGGTTCCGGGGGGGTGGGAACCGACCTCGCCAACTGTAGCGCGCGCAACCCTGTTCGGCACCCCTGTGCCATGACACAGCACCACTTTTTCTGCCCGGGAACCCGAAATCACCCGATCGGGTCTGCGTTGCTGAATCGATCCGGTGGATCCGAACAGTGTTCCGGGTTGCCGCATGCCTTCGACCGCGCTAAACCTGAATCACGGACCCCCGTTCGGCCAAGGTCTGTCGTGGAGGAGAAACGGCAGCCCACCCGTGCGGAGCTCCGGACCCGGGAGACCGGTACCCACTCACCGCTTGCACCGCGACAGGTACGTCGTGAGGTCCCACCGCGAGACTCGCGGAGTCCGATGAACGACGAGCGTGGTGAGCTTGGTAGCCGGTCAGAGCGGGTGGGAACGGCGTCGTCATGGAGTTCTCCGTGACGACGCCGTTCTTCTGTCCGGCGCGGCCGACGCCCCGGACCGCCGGCAGGCCACCCGGCGCCGTCCGTTCGGGAACGATCGGCCGGAGCCGGACGGCTGATCCCACAGCAACGCCGCAGGGCCCTTCGGGGACATGGCCACCGATCCGTGCGGCGGTCGATCGGCAACACGGACGGCACAGTGACCGGGGTGCCACCCACCCGGCCCTCCAACACACTGTCGGCCCACCGATCGGAGCGTCGCCATAACGCTGTGTTGATCTTGCCATCGGCGTGCGCAGCGCAATCCATGCTGCTGCATACAGTTGCGGGCGGCTGCGGACAACTAACCCGCGGCCGCGTCGGCGATCGTCCGGCCCTCCCGCGCACCCAGCTCGACGGCCTCGGCCACCGCAATCATCCAACCGGCGAGTCCCGCGGCCGTGCCCTCGGCATATCCGGCAGCTGCGGACGCATAGGCCGCACCGGCCCGCAGATGCCCGACTTCGGGGACGGTCAGGCCGCGTGGGTCGAGTCCGGTCGACATCATCGTCAGTCGCGCGGCCGCCCGGGCCACCACGCCGTCGGCGGTGCCGAAGGGCCGGAGGGTCAGCAGTTCCCCGTGCACCACGGCGACCAGCACGATCGGATCCCACGGGCGCCGGACGACCAGGTCCGCCACGGCGGCCAGCCGGGCCCCGATCCCCGGCTCGGACACCCGGGGGCGGCCGAGTTCGGCGCCGGGCAGGTCGGCAGCGGCCAGGGTGTGCAGCCGGGCCAGCACCTGCAGCGGTGCCCGGGACCAGGTCTCGACCGATTCCGGGAGTGCCGCTCCGACCCGGAGCGCGCCGGCGAGCACCGGGTCGTCGACGACCCCGGCATCGGCGAGGTCGGGTCCGCCGGGCAGCACCATCGACCCGCCGTCCAGTCCTGCGGAGGCGCGCGCAGCACGAACGGTGGCCACCGCGGCGGTCTTCGCAAAGCCGCGCTGGTTGGTCGGATGGCGGTGCAGCGCACGGGCTGCCGTCGTCGCACGGCCGGCGGCGTCGGCGACTCCGGGCAGGAGCAGCGGATCGGCCGGGCCCGGGCGGTCGGGCATGGACTGAGAACCTTCGGGCACGTTCGTACCGTAGCGATCGACCGCCCATCGCTCCGCCGGCACCGTCCGTCGGAACAGGACGCCCCGCAGCGCCGCTGCAGCGCGGGGAGCGGTAGTTTCGGCTGCAGGTCCTGGTGTCGCCGACGCCGGGACGTGCACAGCGCCCGACGTCGCCGCGCTGACGCCGCCGGTGGTGTCCGGCGGCGCTCACCGTAGGCAGCCAGAAGAAGGAGCCCGGTGATGGCACCCGAAACCCCTGCGTCCGCGAACACCCTGGACAACCTGTTGGTGGAGGACCGGACGTTCGCGCCGCCGGAGGCGTTGGCGGCGCACGCGAACGTGTCGGAGGAGGCCTACGCGCGGGCGGAGGCGGACCCGGAGGCGTTCTGGGCGGAGCAGGCCCGCCGGTTGCAGTGGGAGACACCGTTCACGCAGGTGCTGGACTTCTCGGATGCGCCGCACGCGACGTGGTTCGCCGACGGCACCCTGAACGTGGCGGTGAACTGCGCGGACCGGCATGTGGCGGCCGGGAACGGTGACAAGGTCGCGATCCACTGGGAGGGCGAGCCGGGCGATGCGAAGGACATCACCTACGCCGAGCTGACCGCGCAGGTGTCGAAGGCGGCGAACGCGCTGACCGAGTTGGGGTTGCGGGCCGGGGACCGGGCGGCGATCTACCTGCCGATGATCCCGGAGGCGATCTACTCGATGCTGGCCTGCGCCCGGTTGGGGGTGGCCCATTCGGTGATCTTCGGCGGGTTCTCCGCCGAGGCGCTGCGCACCCGCATCGGGGACGCCTCGGCGAAGCTGGTGATCACCTCGGACGGGCAGTTCCGCCGCGGCTCGGCCGTCCCGCTCAAGGCCGCCGTCGACGACGCGGTCGCGACGCCGGACAGCCCGGTGGAGCACGTGCTGGTGGTGCGGCGCACCGGGATCGACGTCACGTGGACCGGGCGGGACGTGTGGTGGGACGAGCTGGTGGACCGGCAGGAGCCGGTGCACCAGGCGCAGGCGTTCCCCGCCGAGCAGCCGCTGTTCATCCTCTACACCTCGGGTACCACCGGGAAACCCAAAGGGATCCTGCACACCTCGGGCGGCTACCTCACCCAGGCCTCCTGGACCCATTGGGCCGTTTTCGATCTCAAGCCCGGGTCGGATGTGTTCTGGTGCACGGCGGACATCGGCTGGGTGACCGGTCACTCGTACATCGTGTACGGGCCGCTGTCCAACGGCGCCACCCAGGTGGTCTACGAGGGCACCCCGAACAGCCCGCACGAGGGCCGGCACTGGGAGATCATCGACAAGTACAAGGTGTCGATCTACTACACCGCACCGACTCTCATCCGCACGTTCATGAAGTGGGGCCGCCAGATCCCGGAGCGCTACGACCTGTCCAGCCTGCGGGTGCTCGGCTCGGTCGGCGAACCCATCAACCCCGAGGCCTGGATGTGGTACCGCGAGGTCATCGGCAAGAACCGCTGCCCGATCGTGGACACCTGGTGGCAGACCGAGACCGGCGCGATGATGATCTCCCCGCTGCCCGGGGTCACTGCCACCAAACCCGGATCGGCGATGCGCCCGCTGCCCGGGATCTCGGCGATCGTGGTCAACGACGAGGGCGAACCGGTCGGCAACGGCGGCGGCGGCTACTTGGTGCTGGACAAGCCGTGGCCGTCGATGCTGCGCACCATCTGGGGCGACGACGAACGGTTCAAGGACACCTACTGGTCGCGGTTCGCCGCGCAGGGCTGGTACTTCGCCGGCGACGGCGCGAAGTACGACACCGACGGCGCCCTGTGGCTGCTCGGCCGGGTCGACGACGTCATGAACGTCTCCGGCCACCGCATCTCCACCACCGAGGTCGAATCGGCCCTGGTCGCGCACCCCAAGGTCGCCGAGGCCGCCGTCGTCGGCGCCAACGACGCGATGACCGGCCAGGGCATCGTCGCCTTCGTGATCCTGCGCTCCGAGGCCGCGTCGGCCACCACCGAGGACCCGGCCGCCGGCGAGGCCCTGATCGCCGAACTCCGGGGGCACGTGGGCACCCAGATCGGCCCGATCGCCCGCCCCCGCCAGGTGATGATCGTGCCCGAGCTGCCCAAGACCCGCTCCGGCAAGATCATGCGCCGACTGCTCCGCGACGTCGCCGAGAACCGTGACCTGGGCGATGTCACCACCCTGCAGGACTCCTCCGTCATGAACCTCATCACCGCAGGTCTGAGCACCGGCAAGAACGAGGACTGACCAGGGTTCGCCTGGATCGGGGAATTCGTCGCGGCCGCCGGGAACAAACCCGGCGGCCGCGGCGCTGTACCTCTTCGCCGGCCCCGGATGCGTTGGTTCCGACCTGCAGACGGTGCCTACGGGCACGGCAGTCGAGCATGGGCGATGCGGGAGGTTCGACTCCTCCCGACGGCACACACGATGCCCCGTCGGAGACGACGGGGCATCACTCGTTCTCGGACCTCCCGGACTCCACCGGCCCGCCCAACCAGTCCAGCAGTTGCAGCCAGAGCGGGGCGTAGCCGGCCCAGTCGAGGAAGGCCGGCGGGGCCCAGTGCGGCGCCAGGTCGGAGGTGAAGGCGGCGCTGCGCCCGCTGCCGTATTCGCCGAGCACCAGCAGCGGATGCCCCGCGCAGGTGGCCAGGGTGGTCGCGCCGTCCTTCGCCACCACCTCGTTGAGACCCAGCAGGGCCGGCCACTCCAGGTCCAGACCGGCGACCACCGGGTGCTCGGCAACCACCTGCGGCGCCGCGCCGCCGGGCAGTTCCACCCGGTCGTCCCGGTCGAACAGGGTCACCGGCAACGCCGGGGCCAGCGGGGACCGTCCCCAGCGGGCCTTCGCGTCGATCCCGCTGAAGGTCAGATAGCCGCCGACCATCAACAGCCCGCCACCGCCCGCCACGTAGTCGGCCACCCGGGCGGACTTGTCCGCGGTCGGGATGGAGTGGACGAACGTCTCCGGCGCCAACTGGAACGAGTTCGCCCCGACGTCGCTGATCACCACGGCCTCGTAGGACGCCAGCCCGTCGTCGGTGGCCGGGAAGCGGGTGGCGATCTCGTGCGACGGGATGTAGGTGACCTCGTGCCCGGCATCCCGCAGCACCTGCAGGAACACCCCTGCGCCCTCGGTGTAGTCGGAGGTGTAGAAGGCGTCGAAACCCTTCTGGTGCACGGTGTAGGTGAACCAGGACTCGCCGATCACCAGGATCTTGGACAACGCTCGCTCCTCTTCCTCAACAGGCCGCCGGTCCTAGTCTGGTCCGGGAGCGAAGGAGGCCGGCATGCGGGTGGTCCGTGGTGGCGATGTGCTGGACGTCCCGGTCGACGGCCCGGTGACGGTGCTGCCGGCCCGCGACGTCTGGATCGACGGGGACCGGATCGAGGCGGTGCTGCCGACCGGCGAGCGCCCGGCCGACGGTCACGAGGTCGTCGAGGCCGCCGGCCTGCTGGTGATGCCGGGGCTGGTGAACGGCCACACCCACTCCCCCATGGTGCTGATGCGCGGTGCGGCCGAGGACGTCTCGGTCGAGGACTGGTTCAACAAGCGGGTCTGGCCGATGGAGGTCAACCTGAACCGGGAGCGGGTGCGCACCGGGGCGCTGCTCGCCGCGACCGAGATGCTGCTGGGCGGGGTGACCACCTTCGCCGACCACTACTTCCACGCCGACGCCATCGCCGAAGCAGCGGTGCAGGCCGGCATCCGGGCGGTCATCGCACCCACCTTCTTCTCCGAGGGCGGCCCCACCCCGATGCCCGAGGCGATCGAAACGGCCCGCGCCATCAACGGTCTCGGCGGATTGATCACCGGCAACCTGGGTCCGCACTCGGCGTACACCGTCTCCGAGTCGGACCTGACGGCCACCGCGGCGATCGCTGCCGCGGAGGGCCTGCGCATCCATCTGCACGCCTCGGAGAACATCCAGCAGACCCGGTCCAGTCTCGACCGGCTCGGTGTCACCCCGATCGAGGTGCTGCGCCGGACCGGGGTCCTCGATGCCGGAGCGCTCATCGCGCACGGCTGCGGCATCGTGCCGGAGGACGCGGAGGCGCTGGCCGCACACGCGTCCCGGACCGGCGTCGCCAGCTGCCCGAAGGTGTATCTCAAGCACGCACTCGCCCCGGTGACCCCGATCCCGTTGCTCCAACGGTGCGGGGTGGCCGTCGGCGCCGGTACCGACGGCGCCGCCGGCCACACCACCCTCGACGTGTGGGAGTCGCTGCGCCTGGTGGCGATGACGCAGAAGTACCAGGAGGCGGACGGCACCTACCTCACCTGCGGCGAGACGCTCCGGTTGGCCACCCGGGGCGGCGCGACGGCGGTCGGCCTCGGCCACGAGATCGGTGCGATCGAGCCGGGCCTCAAGGCCGACCTGGCCCTGGTGGACCTCACCGGACTGCACCTGCAACCGGTGCACGACCCGCTCGCAGCGTTGGTCTACGCGGTCGGGCCGCGGGACGTGCACACGGTGATCGTGAACGGCCGGACCGTGGTCGCCGACCACCGGCCGGTCACCGTCGACACCGACCGGCTGCGCTCCGACGTCGCCGCCGTGGCCACGGCTCTCGTCGACACCTCGCACGGCCGTTCGGTCCAGCACTACGCGCCCTGAGCCGCCGGGTCACGCTCCCTGGGGCACCATGCCCGCCCGGTACGCGGCACCCGGATGACCGGAGCCGAGCCAGCGCTGACCGGCGCCGAACAGGTGCTCGCGCAGGGTGTCGCCCTGGTACTCGGTCCGCGCCAACCCCCGCTCCCGCATGACCGGGAGGACGAGATCGATGAAGTCGTCGTAGGTCCCGGGCGTCAGGTGCGGTTCCAGCAGGAACCCGTCGACGCCGGTGCGGGCCACGTAGTCCTGCATCTCGTCGACCACCTCGGACGGTGCGCCGGCCATGATCCCGCCGCGCAGCCCGCGCTTGCGGATCTCGTCCAGGATCGCGCCGACCGTCGGCTCGGCGCGGCCGTCGGCCCCGCGGAACCGGTCGATGTTGCTCTGCCCCTGCTCACCGGAGACCTCGATCTGGGACAGCCCGCGGGTCGGGTCCAGCTCCAGCAGGTTGATCCCGGTGTTGCCCGCGTAGACCGCCGCGGCGCCCTCGGCCGAGGACATCGCCCACATCTCCGCACGCTTGGCGATCGCCTCGTCGTGGGTCGGTGCGGTCAGCACGGTCATCCCGACCAGGATCTTGATGCCGTCCGGATCGCGACCGAAACCGACGGCCTGGCTGCGGATGTCGGCGACCGTCGCAGCGACGGCCTCCACCGTGGTGCCCTGGACGAACACGCACTCGGCGTTGCGGGCGGCGTAGGTACGCCCGCGTCCGGAGCTGCCGGCCTGGAACAGCACCGGGCTGCGCTGCGGCGACGGCTCGACCACGTGCATTCCGGTCGATCGGTGGTAGGGGCCCTGGTGGACCAGCGGGTGGACCCGGGCCGGGTCGACGTAGACACCGGCCTCCTTGTCGGCCCGGACGGCACCCGGCTCCCAGGTCGATTCCCACAACTTCAGACTGAGATCCAGGTAGTCGTCCGCCCTGTCGTACCGGTCGTCGTGCGCGATCATCTCCCGGCCGAACAGCTCCGCGGCCGCGGCCTGCGAGCTGCCGGTGACGATGTTCCAGCCGATCCGACCGCCGGTGAAGTGGTCCAGGGTGCTGAAGCGGCGGGCGTTCGCCACCGGCTCTTCGAAGACCGTCGACGCGGTGACCGCGAACCCGAGCTTCTCGGTCGCGGCGGCCAGTGCCGTGATCACCAGCATCGGGTCGGCGTTCGGGAAGTTCATCGCGTCCCGGAACGCGACGTCCGGGATCCGGCCGTCCACCGTCGGGTAGCCGTAGGAATCCGCGAAGAACAGGAAGTCCAGCTTCGCGTCCTCGAACTTGCGGGCCAGGCCCAGCCAGTGGTCCAGGGTCAGGTAGTCGACCCCGCGGTTGTCCGGGTGTTTCCACGACTGACCGCTGAACCCGTTGGGCAGCATGTACTGGAAGACGCCGAGCACCAGCGGGGACATCAGGCGGCCAGCCAGTTCTCGACGGCGAGCAGGGCAGAGTCCTTGGCGGCCGTCGGCATCGCGGAGAACTCGATCGAGGTGCGGGCGATCAGCGCCAGCGTCGTGTCGTCGAACCCGAGCACCTCGCGGGCCAGCACGTACTCCCCCAGGATGGTCGCGTCGAACAGCAGTGGATCGTCGGCGTTCAGGGTGACCGGCACCCCGGCCGCCATCAGCTCCCGGATCGGGTGGGCGGTGGTGTCCGGCACCACCCCGAGCAGCCGGTTGGAGGTCGGGCAGATGTCCAGGCAGATGCGCTGCGCGGCCAGCCGTTCGACCAGTCCGGGCACCTCCCCGGCGCGCACCCCGTGGGCCACCCGCACCGCGCCGAGCTGCTCGACCGCGTCCAGCACGTGCCGGCCCTCGTCGAGTTCCCCGGCGTGCGGCACCGAGCGCAGCCCACCGGCCCGGGCGATGGCGAAGGCCTCGACGAAATCCGTCGGCGGGTGGTCGATCTCGTCGTTGTGCAGGCCGATCCCGACGACACCGAGCGGTGCCAGCTCGACGGCCAGCCGGGCCACCTCCGCCGCGGCGTCGGCGTCGTCGATCACCCGGTCGATGGCCGAGACGAACCCGATCCCGACGCCGTGCCGGGCGGCCGCCTCGGTGAACACCTCGATGACAGTGGTCCACACGTCGCGGTCGGTGCCGAAGTGGTCGCGGTAGCGGGCCGCCCAGAAGGCCGGCTCGATGTGCACGCACCCCTCGGCGGCGGCGTCGGTCAGCATCTCGTCGGCCAGCCGCTCCCAGTCCGCCCGGGTCTGCAGCACCTCGGTGGCCAGCTCGTACGTCCCGGCGAACGCGGTGAAGTTGCCGTAGCCGCCGATCACCGGCACCTCCAGCCCCTTCTGTGCGGCGAGGTCCACCAGGGTGGAGTGGCGCATCCCGGCCTCGAGGTGCAGGTGCAGGTGGGCCTTGGGCAGGGTGCCCAGGTCACGCATGGACGCCTCCGTTCAGCAGTGCGGTCAGATGGTCGACGAGCTCGTGGAAGTCGGGCGTGCGCAGCAGGTCCGCGCTGCGCGGGCGGTCGAAGGTGACCGGCACGTCGGCGATCACCCGGCCCGGTCGGCCGGACATCACCACGACCCGGTCGGCGAGCAGTACCGCCTCGTCGACGGAGTGGGTGACCAGCAGGGTGGTCGGTGCCTGCTCCGCCCAGATGCGCAGCAGCTCGAGATTCAGCCGGCGGCGGGTCATGTCGTCCAGCGCGCCGAACGGCTCGTCCAGCAGCAGCACCCGCGGGTTGCCGACCAGCGCCCGCGCGATGGCGCAGCGCTGCCGCATCCCGCCGGAGAGCTGTGCCGGGCGCGCCTTCTCGAACCCGCCGAGGCCGACCAGGTCGATCAGTGCGGCCACCCGGGCCGGGATGTCGCTGCCGCCCATCACCTCGAGCGGGAGCCGGATGTTCTGCTCGACGGTGCGCCAGGGCAGCAGCGCCGGATCCTGGAAGGCGATGCCCAGTCGGTGCGCCGCCCGGGCCTCGGCCGGCGACCCGCCGAGCACCTCGACGGTGCCGGAGGTCGGCGACTCGAACCCGCCGAGCATCCGCAGCACGGTGGACTTCCCGCAGCCGGACGGCCCGAGCACGGCCACGAAGGCGCCCTCCGCGACGTCCAGGTCGAAGTCCTCCAGCGCGACCACCGGGCGGCGGCGGACGGTGAACTCCTTGGCCACACCGGTGAGCCGGAGGCCGTGGGCTGGTTGCTGGGTGTTCACGAGGGCGTGTCTCTCAATCCCGGATCGTCGCGAGCGACGTCCTGTTGGGCCGGCGGCAAGGCGGTCGAGGAGCTGGGAATCCTGGTTGGCTTTCCGACCTGGCAAACATCTGTCAAACGAATCCGACTGTTTTCAGGGCGGTGCGCAGCAGATTCGGGGTTGGGAGACACGCCCTACGCTCCGAATCGGCGGCGGGTGAAGCGTTCCACGAGCCCGACGGCCGAGTACGCGAGGACGGACAGCAGGGTGACGACGGCGGCGACCGACCAGAGCAGGCTGAACTCCAGCTTGCCGCGGGCCTGCAGGATCAGCTCGCCGACACCGGTGCCCAGCGCCAGGTACTCGGCGAGGATGACACCGAGCAGTGCCCGCGGGATCGCCAGCCGGGCGGACTCGACCAGGTGCGGGATCGCCCCCGGCGCGGCCACCTTCCACAGCACGGTCCACCGGGACGCGGCGTAGACGTCGAGCACCTCGGTGGCCGCACGCGGCGTCGCGCGCAGGCCCTGCGCGACGGTGACGAAGCTGGGGAAGAACGTCACCGAGGTGGTGATGGCCAGCACGGTGAGGTCCCCGCGGCCGAGCACGATCACCAGCAGCGGGGTCAGCGCGACCAGGGGCATGGACTGCGAGACCAGCGCGACCGGCAGCAGCGCCGAGGACAGCGCCCGCGACATGCTGAGCACCACGGCCAGGCCGAACGCCAGGGCCAGCCCGCAGACCAGGCCGAGCGCGGTCCGCGGCAGCGTCACGGCCAGCGCGTCGAGGAACATCTCCCGGTGGTCGGCGGCCTTCGGGCCGTCGACCAGGTACCGCCAGACGTCGTCCGGTCCCTTGGCGAAGGTGGGCGGCAGGTCGGTGGCCCACAGGTAGCCGATCCAGGCGCCGAGCACCACCAGTACGGACAGCGCCGACCAGACCGGCTCCGGGAGCCCGCCGACCCGTTCGTCCGCGGGGACCGCACCGACCCCGACCGTCGGGTCCTGCTGGCGCGCCGCGACCAGGCGGCCGATCAGCGCCAGCACGCCGTAGCAGGCGGCGGCGATCGCGGTGGCGAACAGCCCGACCGCCCAGAGCCGTTCCGGGAACGCCTGCGGCATGGTGGCCACCAGCAGCACGCCGAGACCCTTGCTGCCGCCGAGGAACTCGCCGAGCATCGCACCGAGCACCGCCGCCGGCGCGGCGACCCGCATGCCGGCCAGCAGGTCCGGGACGCAGGCCCGCAGCTGCACCTTGCGCAGCACCGTCCAGCGGTTGCCGCCCATGCCGCGCACCACGTCCTGCTGGATGCCCTGGGCGGACCGCAGGCCGATGGTGGTGCTGATGTATGTCGGGAAGACCACCGCGAGGGAGGCCAGGACCACCTTGGGGGTGTCACCGCCGAAGGAGACGCCGATGATCGGTGCGAGGACGATCAGCGGCAGGCAGTAGATGGTGACCAGCAGTCCGCGGGAGAGCCGGCCCAGTACCGGCACCAGATTGAACAGCACCGCGAGCAGGACCGCCGCGGCGTTGCCGTAGACGAAGCCGAGCGCCGCGTTCTCCAGGGTCAGGGAGGCGTTGGACAGCAACAGGTCCCGGTCCCGCCAGGCCTGGGCGGCGATGGCGGTGGGCGCCGGGAACACACCGTCCGAGGACGGCAGCCGACCGATGATCTCCCAGATCGCCAGCAGGCCGAGCAGTGCGAGCGCGGACATCCGGTGGGTGGCGACCGCGGCCACCCAGGGCCGTCGCCGACCACCGCCGCACGGCCCGGCGACCGTGGTCACCGGGTCCGTGCGCGGCGAGGTCGACGACGGCAGGGTCACCGGATCAGATCTCCTCGAGCAGCGAGGTGTCGAACAGCGACGCGTCGACCTGGATGCCGAAGCGCTGCAGCGTCTCGATGTTCGCGTCGATGTCATCGGCGGTCATCGCGTAGACGCCGTCCGGGTGCTCGATCAGGTCCTGCTGCGCCTTGTTGAAGTACTCCTCGTTCGCGGCCGACCGGCCGGTGTCCTTGCCGAAACCTTCCTTCAGCAGCGGGATGTAGGCGGTGGTGTCCTTGAAGTTCTCGTCCCAGCCCTGCCGGCTGGCGCGCAGGAACGACACCAGCTCGGCGCGGTGCTCGGCCAGGTACTCCTCCTGGACCACCACGGCGTCGTTGTAGAGCTTCAGCCCGTAGTCGTAGAGCAGGAACGACGTCGGGTCGCCGCCCTTCTCCTGGATGGTGAACGGCACGTTGGTGACGAAGTCGCCGGAGGCGTCGATCTCGCCCTCCAGCAGCGGCGTCGGGTCGTAGGCGTAGGGCACGATCGTGACGTCGGCGATGTCCAGGTTGTTGGCCGCGAACAGCGCCTCAAAGGTGATCTGACCGACCGGTGCGATGGCCAGGGTGCGGCCGATCAGGTCCTTCGGCTCGGTGATGTTGTTGGCCTTCAGCGACACCACGCCGGCCGGGTTCTTCTGGTACTGGGTGCCGATGATCTTGAGCTTGGCACCCTCGTCGGCGACCAGCTTCGCCACGCCCTCGACCGTGGTCAGCGCCACCTCGGCCTGGCCGGCCAGCAGCGTGGTCTCCGGGATGACGTCCGGACCGCCGGGCAGGTAGGTGTAGTCGAGGCCGGCGGCGGAGTAGTAGCCCTTGTCGAGAGCGATGTAGTAGCCCATGAACTCGGCGTCACTGACCCACGCGGACTGCATGCGCAGCGGGGTCAGCGTGGCCGGGGCGGACCCGCTGGTCGCGCTGCCCGTACCGGAGGCAGCGGGGGTGGCGGCCTCGTCCGAACCGCAGGCCGCGAGCAGGCCGGCAGGCCCCAGCATGGCCAGTGCGCCGGCACCCATCCCGGTGCGGCGCAGGAACTGTCGACGATCGATCACGGGCGTGGTCCTTCTTGGCTGGGAGGGAACTGCGGGGGTTCGGGGCGGCCGGGCCGCTGCGGAGGTGGCTTGTCAGGCGGGCGGTGAGTCGGGTGCGGGGTCAGGACATGGCGCCGGCGCGCAGCAGGGCCAGTTCGACGACCGGCGGCATACCGGCGGCCCTGGCCACGGTGAGCAGCGGCCAGAGCACCCTGCCCGGTGACCGGTGAACCGCGACCTGCTCGACGCCGGTCGGCGTCACCACCAGGTCCAGCGGCACGTCGTGCTCGGCCACCGGGACCCGGACCGCCAGCCGCTGGCAGTCGTGCACCACGCCGACGACCACGGGATCATCGGCCAGGGCACCGATCTCGGAGAGCATCGCCCACTCCAGGTCGAAGTAGCCGTGGCCCTTGCCGAGCCGGACACCACCGTCGGCGACCGCGCCGGCCCCGGTGACCAGCAGCGAGACACCTGCGCCCGCGAGCTCCGCGAGCCGGACCACCGGCGCCACCTCGTGCAACCAGTCCATGGTCGCGGCCTGCTCGGCACCACCGTCCGGCAGTTGGTCCGGCCGGACCCGGCGGAATCCGGTGGAGATGCCGAAACTGGTCACCACCAGCGTCTTCCCGTCCTCCAGGACCCGTTGGCGGAGCAGCCCGGTGCTCTCGTCCGGGGTGACGAAGACGGTGTGCGCGGCCCGGTAGGCGGGCAGCTCGCGGATCAGCTCCGCGGTCGTCCCGGATCCCTCGAAGTCGGCGATGAAGTTGTCGAAGTCGAAGCCCAGCAACGGATGTGGCCGGGCGACCTGGCGCAGTGCAGGCCACACCCTGGTGCGCAGCGCATCCTGGGCGGCCTTCGCCTCGGCGACCGATCCGACCGATCCGTCGGACGCCGGGCGGGCCGGCGAGGTAGCGTCGGTCAGGGAAGTCATACGTATGACCATAGGACCCGTCCGGTGCCGTTCGGTTTCCGTGAGGTAAAACCGGAGTGCCGTCCCCGTCACACCGGACGGGTCCGGCCACAGCGAGCGGGGGAACGCGTGACAGGGAGTCCCGACCGGGGCGGCGGAAGTGCACGTCGGACCACCAGCGTCGACGTGGCGCGGGATCTCGGGGTGTCGCAGAGCACGGTGTCCCTGGCACTGTCCGGGTCGAACCGTGTGTCCGAGGCCACCCGGCAACGGGTGCTGGAGGCATGCGCCCGGCTCGACTACCGCCCGAACGCCGCCGGCCGCGGGCTGCGCACCGGGCGGTCGCACACCGTCGGGCTGTTCGTCCCGCAGCTGGGCTACGAGGTGTTCGACCGGATCCTCATGGGGGTGCGGACCGGACTGGCGCTGGCCGACCCGGACAACCGGTGGAGTGTGCTGGTCGGCTCGACCGACAACGACGCCTCCCAGCAGGAATCACTGACCGCGGCCATCGGCGCACACGACTTCGACGGGCTGATCCTGGCCGCGGTGGGCGAACCTGGTCCTGGCGTGGTGTTCGGCGGCCCGATCGTCGGCATCGAGACCGCACCGGACGGCGTCCCCGTGCGCTCCTACGACCTCGACCAGGTCGCCGCCACCGCGCTGCGGGTGCTGACGGACAACGGCCACCGGTGCATCGCGCACCTGAGCGCACTGCCGGACAAGACCAGCTTCGCGCAGCAGCGCCGGGCATTGGAACGTGCGGCCGCCGGGCTGGTCGTCAGGGGTCCGCGCCTGCAGCCCTTCCGTCGCCACGACGCGGCCGACGTCACGACGGACTCCGGACTGCTCGCGATCCGGCCGATGTTCGACCTCCCCGTCCGCACCCGGCCGACCGCCGTCATCTGTGACGACAGTCGGCTGGCCGCGGCCGTCTACGTCGCGGCCGACGAGGCCGGACTCTCCGTCCCACAGGACCTCTCGGTCTTCACCACCCACCTCGACGACGTCGGCCGCACCCTCCGTCCGGCCCTGGACGGCATGCTGCGCCCGGCCGAGCGGGCCGGCGAACTCGCCGCGCGGGCGTTGCTCGACGCGCTGGCCGGGCGGTCTGTCCCTGACGAGATCCTGCTGCCCAGTGAGCATCTCCCCGGGGCGTCAGTGGCGCGGAGGGGTAGGGGGTAGGGGTCGTCGCCCCTTCTGTACGAGTGGGATCGGCGGCTGGTGGACTGATGGCTCTCGATCGGAGAAGCGCAGGGAGGACAGGGCTGTCGCCCGTGGCCGCCGCGCGGATCCCGGACCGTCTCGCCGACCGAGCGGGACACGACCCGACGTCGGGCCCGAAAGTGGCTCTACGGTAGGGAATCTACGAATCGGGGACCGAATCCTTCGGCTCGCGATGGAATCGGTCCCCGATTCGGGACGGCCCGACCGACGGTCGGCGCTGTCGGGCTCACCGCACCGATCAGCCGATGGTGTCGAGCTCGGCGACGGCGTCGGCGGGGAGGTCGAGGGCGGCGCCGGCGACGTTCTCCCGGAGGTGGTCGATCGACGAGGTGCCGGGGATCAGCAGGATGTTGGGCGAGCGCTGCAGCAGCCAGGCCAGCGCCACGGCCATCGGGGTCGCACCCAGCCGCTCCGCCACGCCGGACAGGGTCGCGGACTGCAGCGGGCTGAACCCGCCGAGCGGGAAGTAGGGCACGTAGGCGATACCCTGCGCGGCCAGCGCGTCGATCAACGCGTCGTCGCCGCGATGCGCGAGGTTGTACTGGTTCTGCACGCACACCACCGGCGCGACGGTCTGCGCCTCGGCGATCTGCTCCGCCGTCACCTCGCTGATGCCCAGGTGCCTGATCAGGCCCTCCTGCTGCAGCCCGGCGACCACCTCGAACAGCGCGGCGATCGACCCGGCGCCCTCCATGATCCGGAGGTTCACCACCGGCAGGACGTCCAGCCCGAGGTGCTCGAGGTTGTCGTGCACCGCCTGCTTCAGTTGGTCAGCGCCGAGGGCGGGCAGCCAGGCACCCTGCTCGTCGCGCAGCGCACCGATCTTGGTGACCAGGGTCAGCTGCTCCGGGTACGGGTGCAGCGCCTCCTTGATGATCTCGTTGGTGACGTGCGGGCCGTAGAAGTCGCTGGTGTCGATGTGGTCGATGCCCAGTGCGAGGGCCTCGCGCAGCACGGCGATCGCCGCGTCGCGGTCCTTCGGCGGGCCGAAGACGTGCGGGCCGGCCAGCTGCATGGCGCCGTAGCCGACGCGGCCGATGGTGCGGTCACCCAGGGTCCAGGTGCCGCCGGGACGTGTTCCGGTGGTTGTGCTCACGGATCCAGCCTGCGCCGCTGCGGGACCGGCAACCAGAGACCAGTAGTCCCCCCTTGAGCCCGGCTCAGTCCGGCCAGAGCCGCCGGACCCGGCGGGCCAGCTCGGCGTGCAGGGTGCGGATGTCCGCACCGACCAGCGCTCCGTCGCGGACGACGTACTCGCCGCCGACGAACACGTGCCGCGCGGTCCGCTCCGGTCCCAGCACCAGCGCGGCCACCGGGTCGAGCACGTCGGCGACGTCCTCGCCCGGCCAGACCACCAGGTCGGCCCGCAGGCCCACCTGGACCGCGCCGATGTCGTCCCGGCCCAGGCAGCGCGCGCCACCGGTGGTGGCCAGCGACAGCGCGTCGACGGGCAGGAAGGCGGTCGGGTCCATGTCCCGCTGCCGGGCCAGGAACAGCGCCTGCCGCATCTCCGGCATCAGCGTGCCGATCTCGTTGGACGCCACCCCGTCGACTCCCAGGCCGACCGGGGCACCGGCCGTGACCAGGTCCTTCACCCGGGCGATGCCGGATCCGAGACGGCAGTTGGACGACGGGCAGTGGGCGATCCCGGTGCCGGTCTCGGCCAGCCGGATCACCTCGGCGTCGTCGAAGTGGATGCCGTGCGCGACCCAGACGTCAGGGGCGATCCAGCCGATGTCGTCCAGCAGCTGCAGCGGTCGGCGGCCGAACCGGGCCAGGCTGTCGCGTTCCTCGTCGAGGGTCTCGGCGAGATGTGTGTGCATCCGGATGCCGAGGCCGCGGGCCAGCTCGGCGGTCGCCGTCATCAGCTCGGTGGTGACGCTGAACGGGCTGCACGGCGCCGCGGTGACGAAGATCTTCTCGCCGTCGTGCAGCCGGGCGTGCACGGCGCTGGTGGAGGCCAGGATGTCGTCGAGATCCTCGACGACGGAGTCCGGCGGCAGTCCTCCACGGCTCTGGCCCAGGTCCATCGACCCGCGGGCGATGTGCGTCCGGATCCCGATCGTCCTGGCCGCGGCGGCGATCGCGTCGAACACGCTGTCGTCCCCGCCCGGCACCAGGTAGTGGTGGTCGGCCGCGGTGGTGCAGCCCGAGAGCGCCAACTCCCCCAGCGCGACGGCCGCCGCGGCCTGCACGTCCTCGGGCGTCAGCCGGGCCCACACCGGGTAGAGCGTCGACAACCAGCCGAACAGCGAGCAGTCGAAGGCCCAGCCGCGGGTCATCCACTGGTAGAAGTGGTGATGGGTGTTCACCAGACCGGCGGTGAGGATGTCGCCGTCGCAACGGATCTCGACATCACCCGGCTCGGCCGGCACGCTGCCCACGGCGACGATCCGGCCGTCCTCCACGGCCACCTCGCCGGGGTACCGGAGTCCACGCAGCACGGTGCGCGCCATCCGCGCCCACCCCTCTCGTCCGGCGGCGCCGTGCCCGGCACCGGAGGAACCGACGGTATCGGGCAGCCGCATCCCGGCAGGTGTCCGGCATGTGAAGGCCCGGTCACGCGTGCGGCGGCCGGATCCGGGGAACGGACCGGACGCAGGATCAACACGGGCGGGCATCGACACGGGCGAGCACCGGGCGAGCTCAGCCGAAGACCGACGAGGTGCGGACCCGCGTCGCCCGCATGGCACGATGAGCACGATCCCGGACCCACCCGGGGCGACCACGGAAGGACGAATCCATGTCCGGCTTCCCGCTGCGACCGCACTCGTCGACCTCGGCGTCCCGTCGGCCGGACATCCCGCTGACCGTCGAGCCCGAGGTGGACACCTCGTCGATCGGGTCGCTGGTCAAGGACGCCACCGTGCACATGTCCACCCTGGTCCGCTCGGAGATCGAGCTGGCCAAGATGGAGATCACCCAGTCGGTGAAGACCGGCCTGCGCGGTGCGATCTTCTTCATCGCCGCCGCCCTGATCGGCGTCGTGGCGCTGGTCTTCGGCTGGTTCGTGCTGGCCGAGATCCTGAACATCTGGCTGCCGCGCTGGGCCGCCTTCCTCATCGTGCTCGGGATCATGTTCCTGGCGATGGGTGGCCTGGTCTTCCTCGGCATCAAGAAGATCAAGCAGGTGAAGAAGCCGGAGCGGACCATCCAGACCCTGTCCGACACCGCGCAGACGCTGAAGGCCGCCGCCACCCACAGCCCCGCTACCACTCCCGGGAACTGACCCGAGCGGGCCCGGGAACGCCTTGATCCACGAACCGCCCGGACCCACCGTGGTCCCGTCGGCCGCGGTCTCCCCGCTCGCCGCCGATCGGCAGGCGCACGTCGACCCGCATCCCGCGATGGCGCTCACCGGCCCGTTCGACCACGACGGCGCCCCTGCCGTTGCCGCCTTTCCTGCACATGCGGTCGACGAGACCCTCCGGCACCGGACGGTGTCCGCGAACGGCATCCGCTTCCACGTGGTGGAGTCCGGCACCGGGCCGCTGGTGCTGCTGCTGCACGGTTTCGGGCAGTACTGGCTGAACTGGCGCCATCAGCTGCCCGCCCTCGCCGCTGCCGGGTTCCGGGCCGTGGCAGTGGACCTGCGCGGGTCCGGCGGCAGCGACAAGCCACCGCGCGGCTACGACGCGTTCACGCTCTCCGCCGACATCGCCGGCCTGGTCCGGGCGCTCGGCGAGCGGAAGGCCACGCTGATCGGCCAGGGCTACGGCGGGGTGCTCGCCTTCGACACCGCGATCATCCATCCGACGGTGGTGGAGAAGGTGGTGGCGATCGCCGCCCCGTCGCCGATGCGGACCGCCAAGGTGCACCGGGTGCGGACCGATCCGTACCGCCGGCTGCTGCACTTCGCCGCCATGCCGTTCGTGCCGGACCGCCGGCTGGCCCGGGCCGACGGGTCGATGCTGGAGCGCATCGTGCGATCACAGGCCGGGGCGGCCTGGAAGGCCTCCGCCGACTTCCGGGAGACCATCGCGGCGATGCGCCGGGCGATCGTGGTGCCCGGGGCGGCGAAGGGCGCGATCGAGAAGCTGCGCTGGGTGGCCCGGTCCCCGTGGCGGGCGGACGGCCTGCGGCACCGGGAAGCGCTGGAACAGCCGGTGCAGGCGCCGGTGCTGCACATCGCCGGGGACGCCGACCGGTTCACCCCGACCGCCGCGCTCGCCGATGCGGCCGGCCACTGCGCCGGTGGTTACCGGCGCGAGGTGGTGCCCGGCGTCGGCCACTACCCGGCCGAGGAGGCCCCGGAAGTGGTCAACGCCCTGATCGTCGACTTCCTGCGGTCCTGATCCGGCGGGCGTCCGCCCGCCCGTCCGACGTCGGGGGTCGGGCGGTGCTGCATGCGGTGGGATCGCAGCCGATCAGCTGCGCCGAGCAGCCGACCGTCAGTCCGCGGTGCAGACCCCGGTTGCTGCGGCGGTGGTGTCGGTGAGCCCGGCCTCCAGCGTGCTCGCCGCTTCCTCCGCGGTGAGCACGAACCCGACGTCCGGCTGGTCCAGCGACGCCCCGAAGACCACACCGAGCACGGCCCCGTCGGTGCCGACCAGCGGGCCTCCGGAGTTACCGGAGCGGATCTGGCCGCGGACGGTGTAGACGTCGCGGGTGACGGTGCTGCTGTTGTAGATGTTCGGCCCGCGCAGCGGGAACTCGGCGCTGATCCGGGCCGCGGTGAGGGTCAAGGGACCGTCCAGCGGGTAGCCGATGGCGACCGCATCGGCCCCCGTGTCCGCCGTCGCAGTGTCCCAGTCCAGCACCGGCCGGTCGAGGTCCGGCACGTCGAGCACGGCCAGGTCGCGATCGGAGTCGTAGAGCACCACGGTGGCGTCGATCAGCTCGCCGCCCTGCTCCACCTGCACCGTCTGGGTGCCGGCCACGACATGGGCATTGGTCATCAGCTTCTGCGGCCCGATCACGAACCCGCTGCCCTCGATCGCCCGGGAGCAGCTCGGCGCCCGGCCGCGGACCTTCAGCACCGACTCGGCGGCGGTCCGGACCGCAGGCAGCGCCGCGACGCCGGTGTCCGGCGCGTCCACCGCGACATCCGGCGTCGGGGTGAGCGGGTCCAGGATCGCCGGGAAACCCGAGTCGTCGAACAGCTGGCGCATCCGGTCCGACACGTCGCGCAGGCCGCTCGGCATGACGTCGTCGACGGCGCCGAGCACCGCCGAGGACCGGACCGCGGAGGCCAGCCAGGGATACGGCGTGGAGGCCACCGGGATGGCGATCATCCAGGTCACGATCAGCACGGCGAGGGTGTGTCCGACCAGTCCGAGGCCCCGGTCCAGGACCCGCGCCGGCTGCCAGGTGAACCGGTCGGCGATGGCCCGGCCGACCGTCGACCCGGCCAGCTCGCCGATGCCGACACCCAGGATCACGCAGGCGATCCCGATCGCGACCTTCGCGGCGGACACGTCCGCCCACTCCATCGCCAGCGGCGCGAGCCGGATCGCCAGCACCGCGCCGCCGACCGCGCCCACCAGCGACACGGTGCTGGCCACGAACCCACGCCGGAACCCGGACCAGGCCGCACCGAGCAGCAGCGCGATGACCAGCGCGTCGACCCAGGTCACCCGCGGCCGGCCCCGTCGACGATCTCGCGGACCTCGGGATCGGCCAGCGCGGCGCCCAACGGTGGCAGCTCGACCCGACGGGAGGTGTCCCAGGGCCGCTCCCAGCCGCCGATCCGGAGCAGCATGTCGACCAGCCCGGCGGTGAAGCCCCAGACCACCAGGCCGGCCACCTCGAAGGCCGGGCCGATGTATCCGGACCGGTGCACCACCCGGCCGCGCCGGGACGGATCCGCCAGATCGGTCACCGGAACCCGTGCCACCACCGCGGTCTCGGCCGGGTCCACGGCCGACACCGCGACCGGATCGGGCCACCAGGCCAGCACCGGGGTGACCAGCGACGAGGACGGCGGCAGGTAGAGATCGGGCAGTTCGGCGGCGGGCACGACGCCCGCCGGGTCCAGGCCGGTCTCCTCCATGGCCTCGCGCAGGGCGGTGCCCACGGCGGTCTCCCCCGGCTCGGCCCGGCCGCCGGGGAAGGCAGGCTGGCCGGCATGCGAGCGCAAGGTGGCGGCGCGACCGGTGAGCAGCAGGTCCGGTCCGTTGTCACCGTCGGCGAAGAGCATCAGCACCGCCGACCGCCGCAGGCCTCGGGTGCCGGGCGGCGGGGCATCCGCGGACAGCCGCGGCTGCAGTTGGCCGGTCGTCGCCCCGTCGATGGCGTCGACCATCGGCGTGAACCATGCCGGCAGCACACCCGCGCCGGACAGCCGTCGGCCGCGGTCCTGCCACGCGGGCGCCGCGCTCACGCCTCCAGCCCGACCATGGCCAGCAGGTGCGGCCGCTCGGCCCCGGTGATCAGCTTCGCGGCGGCCTCCGGGTCCAGCGGGCCGGCGCCACGGGACGGGCAGAGATCGGCCAGGTAGCAGGCGCCGCAGGCGGGCTTCTTCGCATGGCAGACCCGGCGCCCGTGGTAGATCGTGCGGTGCGAGAACATCGTCCAGTCCTTCGCCGGCAGCATGGCCGCCAGCTGCAGCTCGACCTTGACCGGGTCGGTGTCCTCGGTGAGGCCCCAGCGCCGGACCAACCGGCCGAGGTGGGTGTCCACCGTGATGCCCGGGGTGCCGAAGGCGTTGCCCAGCACCACGTTCGCCGTCTTGCGCCCGAACCCGGGGAGCGTGATCAGCTCCTCCATGGTGTGCGGCAGCACGCCGTCGAACCGCTCCACCAGCGCCTGGCCCAGCCCGATGATCGAGGCCGCCTTGTTCCGGAAGAAGCCGGTGCTGCGGACGTACTCCTCCAGCTCCGCCCGGTCGGCCGCGGCGTAGTCGGCGGCGGTCCGGTACCGGGCGAACAGCGCCGGGGTGACCATGTTGACCCGCACGTCGGTGGACTGGGCGGACAGGATGGTGGCCACCGCCAGGTCCAGCGGGGTGCCGAAGTCGAGCTCGATCACGGCGCCGGGGAACCCCTCGGCGAGGCGGGCGTTGATCTTCCGCACCCGGCGCGTGCGGGCCAGCGGGGTGGCGGGGGCGGCGGTCCGGGGCACCCGATCAGGTTGCCACAGCAGCCCGACAGCGCGGGTGCTGTCCAGGGGAGCCGGTGATGGGCCATGATGGCCGCACCATGACTGCCTTCCTCGTGCTGCTCTTTCCGGTGCTGCTGATGGTGTTCGCGCTGCTCATGTCCAAGGTCGAGGAGCGGCTCAAGCCCGCCGCGGTCACCGAGGACGAAGTGGAGGAGTTCCTGGAGCAGGCCCGGCCGGACGAGGTCAACACCTTCATCCGGGAGGGCTGGACCGGCGCGCTCGCCCGGTTCCGGCTGCGTCGCAAGCCGCGGCCGCGCAGGATCCGCAAGGGCGGCTGACCCGAGCCCGGGCCAGGGGCGGTCCGGCCCGCCACCCCGGGTGCCGGGGCGATCACCGCGGTCCCTTCCGGAGCCGCGACACGTGCTCTGACATGGCCGGATCGTGGCTGTTCCGGGACCCGGACTCCCCCGTTCGGCTCCCGGAGTGCGCTGCGGGCGCCGTCACGTGATGGAATGTGACCCAGCAGACGCTGGCAGTAGGAGGAATGGTGGAGGAAACCCTCGCCCGGGCAGGCATCTTCCAGGGAGTCGACCCCGACTCGGCGCTGGCCCTCGGGTCGCAGCTGGAATCGGTCGACTACCCCAGGGGCAGTGCCATCTTCTCCGTGGGCGAGCTCGGTGACCGGCTCTACATCATCCTGTCCGGCAAGGTGAAGCTCGGCCGCAACTCCCCGGACGGCCGGGAGAACCTGCTGGCGATCATGGGACCGTCCGACATGTTCGGCGAGCTGTCCGTCTTCGACCCGGGCCCGCGCACCTCGACGGCCACCGCCGTCACCGACGTCCGGCTGGCCACCATGGACCGCGCCGCGCTGCGCGAGTGGATCGGCAAGCGCCCGGAGATCGCCGAGCAGCTGCTCCGCGTGCTGGCCCGGCGCCTGCGCCGCACCAACAACAACCTGGCCGACCTGATCTTCACCGACGTCCCCGGCCGGGTCGCGAAGGCGCTGCTGCAGCTGGCCCGCCAGTTCGGCCAGCAGGAGGGCGCGCACCTGCGGGTGACCCACGACCTCACCCAGGAGGAGCTCGCCCAGCTGGTCGGCGCCTCCCGGGAGACCGTGAACAAGGCGCTGGCCGACTTCGGCCACCGCGGCTGGCTCCGCCTCGAGGGCAAGAGCGTCGTCATCCTGGACGCCGAGCGGCTCTCCCGCCGCGCCCGCTGACCCACCGGTGGCGCTCCGGGGGGAGGACCACCGCATCGAGCCGGACACGGTCCGGCTCGACCTTCCGGGCGGTGCGACCAACAGCGGTGCAGCCGACGGCGCTGACAGCGGTGCAGCCGACGACGGTGACAAGGGTGCAGCCGACGACGGTGACAAGGGTGCAGCCGACGGCGTTGACAGGGGTGCGGCCGGCGCCGGGGCGGTCGGTGCCGACGATCCGACGGTGCCCGGATCATCGCGGGTCGGCAGCGGGACCGCCGCGCCCACCGGGACGGTCCGGGCATCCCTGAGCCGCCGCGACCAGCGGTCACGCCGGCTCCTGCGCACCGGTCTGGTCGCCGCGATGATCGCCGGGTTCGTGCTGTCACTGCTGACCCTGATGGCGGTGAACCCGTTCCGGCCGGCCGACGAGAACGCTCACGTCGGCTACGTGCAGAGCCTGGTCGAGGACGGCCGGTTCCCGGAGGTCGGTGAGCAGGTGCTGCACCGGTTCGACGCCCAACCGCTCAAGGGCGTGCAGCACACCGCGAACCACCCGCCGCTGTTCTACCTCCTGCAGGCGCCGATCTGGTGGGTCGGTGACCAACTGGACGACCCGCTGGCCGCGTTCTACGCGGGCCGGGTGTTGTCCGCGCTGGTCGGTGCCCTGTGCGTGCTGCTGGTCGGGCTGATCGCCTTCGGGCTGACCGGCCGCCGACGACCCGAGGTGGGGATCGGCGCCGCGTTGTACCTCGCCACGTTCGCGCCGTTCGTCACCGTGTCCGGCTTCTTCCAGAACGACTCGGTCGGCACCGCCACCGCGGCGTTGGCGCTGCTCGGGCTGGTCGGCCTCGCGCTGCGTCCGGACCGGCCGCGCTGGCCCCTGGTGCTGGTGGTCGCCGGCTGCGTGCTGGCCCCGCTGGCCCGCGCGCAGAACGTCGGCGTGGTCGCGGTCTGCTGCCTGGGCGTCCTGCTCTTCCCGCTGCTGCGGGCCGAGACCCGCACCCGGGCGGCGGTGCTGCGGTCGGTGCTGACCGTGCTGGTGATCGGCGCCGGCTGCGCGGTCACCTCCGGCATCTTCTACCTGCGCAACCTGAACCTGTACGGCGATGCCACCGGAGGCGCGGCGGTGACGGCGCTGGTCCGGCTCAAGCCGCGGGGCGAGTCGGTGTTGGACGACCTGCTCGAGCCCGGCACCTGGTACACGCTCTTCATCAACCAGCCGGTCTGGGTCGGGGTCTGGCAGGGCCCGCGCCCCGGTGGGCGCCTCTGGGTCAGCATGGCCTGTCTCGGCGTCATCGCCGTCGGCATCCTGAGCTGGCTCGCGCGCGAGTTCGTGATGCGCCGGAGGGCGCAACTCCCGGGGCCGAGAACGGCCGGCCGGACATTGATGGCTGTGCGCTTCCTCGCTGCCGGTCTCGTCCTGCTGCACGCGGTGGAGGCCGCGATTCACGTGGCCGGCGGCGGAAACCTGCACGGGCGCTACATGTTCGGTGCCATCGCGGCGGTGGCCACCGTCGCTGCGGTCGGGCTGCTCGCCCTGCCCCTGGGCCGCCGCGGACCATTTCTGGCCGTGGTGGTCGCGGTCGACGCGCTGGTGGCGGTGACCTACATCGGGTTCCTCGCAACGTCCCGGACGGCCGTGCTGCCGGGACCGGACGTGGGCTGGGTCCGGCGGATCCTGGACGGTCTGCGGAACAACGGGGTGCCGTTCGCGGTGCCGCTCTTCTGGATCCTGATGACTGTTCTTGTCGCCGCGATCGGCAGTGCGCTGCTGGCGATCTGGCGGATCACCGGGATGCGGCACCCGGCCACTCCCGCCGGTGCGACGGGCCCGGCGGACACGCCGACCGTCGCCCAGGACAGCCTCGGCAGCGCCCGGGCGGCGGTCAGCCCGAGCGCCGGAACCTGATCGCGGTCACCGCGGCGGTCGCGGAGACCGGGTCGGGCAGTGCGGCGACACGCTCGGCGATCTCCGCCGGCGACAGGTGCCGGGCGGCCGGCCCCATCCGCACCAGCGCGGACGATGCGGCCGGGTCGAGCGCGAGCGGGAACCGCACCGGTACCCGCTCCACCTCCACCAGGGCGCCGGGAACGGCCGCCGCCAGTCGGTCCACCTTGCCCTCGTCCACCTCGAGCAGCCCCAGCGGACCGCGCAGCTCCGCAAGGTGGGCCGGGTCCGGCAGCACGGCGATCAGCGAGCCGCCGGGAGCCAGCACCCGGGCGATCTCGGCCGGCACCCGGGGCGCGAACACGCTGGTGACCACGTCCACCGAGGCGTCCCGGACCGGCAACGGCGCCCAGGCATCCGCCACCACGCTGCACACCCGCGGATCCGCGGCCGCCCGCTTCGCGGCGGGCTTGGAGGCGTCCAGGGCGATCCCCACGGCACCCGGGACCGCGTCGAGCGCGGCCGAGAGATAGTGCCCGGTACCGGATCCGATCTCCAGGATCAGCCCGGGACCGGACAGGTGCCAGGCCAGTGCGCCGGACACCAGGTCGGCCAGCACCCCGGCGATCGGCGCGTAGCCGCCGGCGGCGAGGAAGTCGACGCGGGCCTGCACCATGTCGACCGAGTCACCGGTGTCGGTACGCGACCGCGGACCCAGCAGGCTGACGTACCCCTGCCGGGCGAGGTCGAACCGGTGGCCCTGCGGACAGCCGAGCGCACCGGCGTTCTCGACCTCGGCGAGCGGTTCGCCGCAGTGCGGACAGGCCAGTGCCGCGAGCGCCCGCGGCGGGATGGTGCCGGTCACCGGCGTGCCGCCAGGAAGTCCAGCTGCGCCCGCACCGACATCTCGGCAGCTCCGCGCACCGACGGGTCGATGTCGGTGTAGACGTGATCGGTCACCTCGGCCACCCCGGCATCCGGGCCGAGAACGGCCAGCGCGGCACGGATCTGGTCCAGCCGCTGCTCCCGGTGCGCCCGGTAGGCGGCCGCTGCCTCGACCATGTCGGGCAGATCCGGGCCGTGGGCCGGCAGCACGCGCACCCGGCCGACGGCGGCGAGCCGGTCCAGCGAGTCGAGGTAGTCGCCGAGGTCGCCGTCCGGCGGGGCGAGCACGGTGGTGCCCCGGCCCAGGATGGTGTCGCCGGTCAACACCGCCTCGACATCGCCGGCTGCATCGACGATCTCGAAGCTCACCGAGTCGGACGTGTGACCCGGGGTGGCGAGCACCCGCACCGACCGGCCACCGAGATCGACGGTCTCGCCGTCGGTCAGCGGATCGCCGCCGTGGCAGTGCTCCGGATCGACGGCGCGCACCGGGGCACCGGTACGGGCACGCAGTCCCGGGGATCCGGCGGTGTGGTCGACGTGCCGGTGGGTGATCAGCACCAGCGCGGGCCCGGCCGCCGCCAGGGTATCCAGGTGCGCGGCGTCGTCCGGCCCGGGATCGACGACCACGGAGCGCTTCTCGCCCCGGATCAGGTAGGAGTTGGTGCCGTCCAACGTCATCGGGCCGGGGTTGTCGGCCAGCAGGACCTGCACACCGTGGCCGACCGTCCGCCAGACCCCGGTCGCCGGGTGCTGCGGCTGCGGCGCTGCGGTCATGCCGGGTTCCCCCGCGGATGGTCGGCGGTGAACTCCACCTCGCCGACGCGCACCCGCAGCGGTTCGCCGCGACCCGAGAGCATCTGAGGCTGCACGGGTTCCATATCGGCCTCGAACTCCAGCGCCTCGGCGACGGTGGCGAACCGACCGACCTGCAGCAGGTTGCTCGCGGTCGGCGGCATGATCTGCAGCAGCCCCTGCTCGCCCTGGCGGAGCAGGTCGTCCGGAGTCGCCCACATGCCGGTGTCCGCCTCGGTGGTGCCGAGCGCCACCTCCTGCCCCTCGGGCAGACCGGCGACGAAGAAGAAGGTGTCGAACCGGCGGGGCGGGCCGGGCGGGGTGATCCACCGGGACCACGGCCGCAGCCCCCGCAGATCGGTGCGCAGGCCGAGATCCGCCAGCGCCTCGGCGATCCCGGCCCGGTGCGCGGTGACCTCCGCCCGCCAGTGCTCGCGGCGGTCGAGCCCGGGGAGCGTGCCGCGCTCCGGGGTGGCCAGCAGGACGCCGACCTCCTCGAAGAGTTCGCGGACGGCGGCGGTGACGATCTGGTCGGCACCTTCGATGCCGATGGCGGCGTGCAGCTCGGCGACCACGTCCTGCTGGCCCGGTGCCGGTTCCGGGAGGGTGGCGTCGGACGGGTCGACGCCGCCGCCCGGGAAGGCGGTGGCCCCGGCCGCGAAGGCCAGGGCCGCCACCCGCACCAGGACGAAGACCTCGATCCCCTCCGGGGAGTCGCGCAGCAGCAGCACCGTCGCCGCCGGACGCACTTCGGGAGAGTCGGTCATCGGGTCACCGTAGCCGCGTACCGTGGTGATCATGGCGGGGAGGTCGGCGGACCGGCTGGTGCAGGCCGGGTGGACGTTCGTCCACGACGGCATCGCCGTGCGCACGTCCCGCCGCGAGCACACCACCAGCACGCTGATCCTGGCCGACCCGGCCGCCGCCGAGGGCTCGGAGGTGGTGCTGGTCGACCCGGCGTGGGACCCCGACGAGCTGGACGAGATCGCCGCGTCGCTGGACGGGCTGCGCATCGCCGCCGGCTTCGCCACCCATGCACACCACGACCACCTGCTCTGGCACCCCGACCTGGGCCGGGCGCCACGCTGGTCGTCCCCGATGACCGCGGCGCTGGCCCGGCTGCACCGGGACGAGCTGCTGGAGCAGTTGGGCCGGGACTGGCCGCGCCCGCTGACCGCGCTGTTCGGCCGGGTCGAGGGGCTGCCCGCAGGCACCGTCCCGTGGCAGGGACCGACGATCCAGCTGATCACCCACGACGCCCACGAGAGCGGTCACACCGCGCTCTGGGTGCCGGAACGGCGGGTGCTCGTTGCCGGCGACATGCTCAGCGACGTGGAACTGCCGCTGGTGCAGAACGGTTCGCTCGACGCCTACGCCGTGGGCCTGGCCACCCTCCGCCCCTACGCATCGGCGGCCCGGGTCGTCGTGCCCGGTCACGGACGACCCGGCGACGACGGCGCCGAGCGCTGGCGGGCAGACCACCGGTACGTCGACCGGCTGATGGCCGGCCTGGACCCGGAGGATCCCCGGCGCGCCAACCACGGGATGGAGCAGGCGCACGCACTCTCGCTGGAGCTGGCCCGGTCGAATCTCGCCGCGCCCGGCTGATCGTGGCGGGACCACCGATGCCGCACTGTGCCCGCCGACCACCGGACGCAGAACGGGCCGGCCGGAAGTTCCGGTCGGCCCGTTCCCGCACAGGTGGGTGGAGCTGCGATCAGTGCAGCTCGACGATGGCCTCGACCTCGACCGGGGTGCCGAGCGGCAGCTCGGCGACACCGACCGCGGAGCGGGCGTGCCGGCCGGCCTCGCCGAACACCTCGACCAGCAGGTCGGAGGCCCCGTTGACCACACCGGGCTGCCCGGTGAAACCGTCGGCGGAGGCGACGAACCCGACCAGCTTGACCACCCGCGCGACGGCATCCAGGCCGACCGCGTCGTGGATCGCGGCCAGGATGTTGATCGCGCAGAGCCGCGCGTAGCCGCGGGCGTCCTCCGCGGTGATCTCGGCGCCGACCTTGCCGGTCGCGGGCAGCACGCCGTCCACGAACGGCAGCTGGCCCGAGGTCAGCAGCAGGTTGCCGGTGCGTGCGGTCGGCACGTAGGAACCGGCGGCCGCCGGAACGGCCGGCAGCGTGATGCCGAGTTCGGCGAGCTTGTCGAGGGCGCTCATCACTTCTCCCGCTTCAGGTAGGCCACCAGCTGCTCCGGATTCGGACCGGGGACGACCTGCACGAGCTCCCAGCCGTCCTCCCCCCAGGAGTCGAGGATCTGCTTGGTGACATGGCTCAGCAGCGGGACGGTGGCGTACTCGAAGGCACGCCGTGGAGCAGGTTCGGTCATGGCCACCAGCCTAGGGGCGCGCGGGCATCCCGCTACCCTTGGCCCCATGGAGTGGTGGCGCTGGGCCGCAGCCGGCGTGGAGCTGCTGCTGCTGGTGGTCCTGGTGCTGCTGCGGTTCGACTCACTCCGGGACCGTCCGGGCTGGTCGATGGCCCGGGCCGCCCGCCGGGCGTCGATCTGGGCGGTGCTGATCCCGATCGGGGTGGCCGCGGTGTTGCTGGTCCCGGGATGGGCGGTGCTGGTGCTGCTCGCGGTGCCGGCACTGGTCATCGGCACGATGGCGATGGCGAGCTGACCGTGTCCGAGAACAACGCAGCGCCCGTGGCCGGCCCGGTCTGGCCGGCGGCCGCCCGTCGAGCCCGGCTGCACGTGGTGAGCGGCAAGGGCGGCACCGGGAAGACCACGGTCGCCGCCGCGCTCGCCCTCGCCCTCGCCGCGGACGGCCGCCGGGTGCTGCTGGTGGAGGTCGAGGAGCGGCAGGCGATCGCCCGGCTGTTCGACGTGCCGCCGCTGCCGTACGAGGAGCGCAAGATCGCGGTGGCCTCCGGCGGCGGGGAGGTCCGGGCGCTGGCCATCGACGTCGAGGCCGCTCTGCTGGAGTACTTCGAGCTCTTCTACAACCTCGGGTTCGCCGGTCGCACCCTCAAACGGATGGGCGCGGTGGAGTTCGCGACCACCCTCGCCCCCGGCCTTCGCGACGTGCTGCTCACCGGCAAGGCGAAGGAGACGGTGACGCGCAAGGGCACCGACAACCGGCCGGTGTACGACGCGGTGGTGATGGACGCGCCACCGACCGGCCGCATCGTCACCTTCCTCAACGTCACCGTGGCGATGGCGGATCTGGCCCGCCGCGGGCCGATCCGGAACCAGGCCGACGGGGTGGTCCGGCTGCTGCACTCGCCGGACACGATGGTGCACCTGGTGACCCTGCTCGAGGACATGCCGGTCACCGAGACCGTCGAAGCCGTCGCCGATCTCGCCGCTGCGGGACTGTCGGTCGGCACGGTGGTGGTCAACCGTGCGACCGACACCCGACTGCCGGCCGCCTCGGTGCTGCCGGCCGCCGAGGGACGGCTGGACATCGGTCGGATGGCGTCCGGGCTGGCCCGGGCCGGGGTGGACCCGGAGCCGGAGTTGCTCGCCGCCCTCGAGCAGGAGACCCGGGACCACGCCATCCGGGTGCTCGCCGAGCAGGAGTGCCGGGACCTGCTGATCGGGACCGGGCTGCCGCTGGTGACCCTGCCGGAACTGGTCGACGGCGCGGATCTCGGTGGCGTGTACGAACTCTCGGAGCGCCTCGCGGCGCAAGGCGTGCGGTGAGCGCGATGCGACAGTCACCCGTCCTCGACATCGCCGGCGTGCTGTCCGACCCGGCCACCACGGTCGTCGTCACCTGTGGGTCGGGCGGCGTCGGCAAGACCACCACCGCTGCGGCGATGGCACTGTGGGCGGCCCGACGGGGGCGCCGGGTCGCGGTGCTGACCATCGACCCGGCGCGCCGACTGGCCCAGTCACTGGGCCTCGGCGAGCTCGACAACGTGCCCCGACAGGTCGATCTCGGGGATCTGACCGATCGGGACGGTCCCGTCGAGCCGGGCGGCGAGCTGTGGGCGATGATGCTGGACTCGCGGCGCACGTTCGACGAGATGGTCGCCTCGCACGCCTCCGCTGAGCGGGCCGAGCAGATCTTCGCGAACCCGTTCTACAAGACCATCTCCACGAACTTCTCCGGCACGCAGGAGTACATGGCGATGGAGAAACTCAGCCAGCTCGCGGCGGGCGGCGAGTACGACCTGATCGTGGTGGACACCCCGCCGAGCCGCTCCGCGCTCGACTTCCTGGACGCCCCACAGCGTCTCGGCTCGTTCCTGGACGGCCGGATGATCCGGCTGCTGTCCTCACCCGGCCGCGGGATGCTGAAGATCGTCGGCGCCGGGGTCAACCTGTTCACCCGGGCCGTGACCTCGGTGATCGGTGGCCAGATGCTGGCCGACGCCGGGCAGTTCGTGCAGCTCTTCGAGAGCATGTTCGGCGGGTTCCGGGAACGGGCCCAGGCGACCTACGACCTGCTGCGCGGCAGTTCCGCGACGTTCGTGGTGGTGGCCGCACCGGAACCCGATGCGCTGCGCGAGGCCTCGTACTTCGCGGACCGGCTGCTCGCCGAGCGGATGCCGCTGGCCGGGCTGGTCCTCAACCGCACGCACCCGCCGCTGGCCCGGCTGGACATCGCCGCGACCCGGGCGGCACTGGACGATCTGGGAAAGTCCGCACCGCTGGCCACCGCCGCACTGTCGGTGCACGCGCGGCTGCTGACCCTGCGGGCGGAGGAGATCCGGTTGCGGTCACGGTTCGTCGGAGCACATCCGGACCTGCCGGTGGTCGAGGTGCCGGCGCTGCCGTTCGACGCCCACGACCTGCCCGCGCTGCTGGAGATCGCGGACCGGCTCACCGGCGCCGCGGACCGTTCGGCCTGACGACCCGCCCGTCGGACGGAACGGCCCGGCCGGTTCAGCCGGCCGGTTCAGCCGGCCAGGTGCTCGGTGCCGGCGAGGCGGGCCTCCTCCAGCAGGTCCCGCCAGCTGGTGACGTCCGGGCAGCGCTTGAGCAGCGCACGGCGCTGACGCTCGGTCATCCCGCCCCAGACGCCGTACTCCACCTGGTTGTCCAGTGCCTCGGCCAGGCATTCGGTCTTCACCGGGCAGCCGCCGCACAGCCGGGCCGCGTCACGCTGGGCCGCGCCGGTCACGAAGAGGGCATCGGGATCGCCGTTGGCGCAGACGGCCAGGCTCTTCCAGGACGGGGCCCCGGTCTCCTCGGCACCACGCGTCCGGACACCGGAAGCAGCTGCTCCGCCGATCTCGGCGATCCCGGCCCGGTCGGCCGGAACGATGCTCAGTCGAACCTCGGTCATGCTCATCACGCCCCTTCTCGCTGCTGCGGACCTTCCGGCCCGCCCCATCCCGCCGTTCTGCGGCGGGCGATTCGGCAATGGGACGCGGTATCCCACCGAACCGTTCCCGTGCTGAAGAGCAAACTTCCGGCCGTCAGATACCCCGCATCGGAACGGGTGATCCGGATATCGGCCGGTGCGCGTATTGCCCACCTGTGAGCTGATTGTGCCACCCATTCGGCCTACAGTCGATAGGGGGAGCGTGCAACGATTGCGCATCGTTCTGGACATTGTGGTCGTCCCGGATCACCGGTCCGCATCAATCGCGACCGGATCCGTCGCACCGGAACGCTTCCCGGTGGGCCTGACCGGAACGGCGTGATGCCCGGTTCCGCCCGCCGGTCGACCGATCCGACCCGGACCTGTCCGGCACCACCCCCGGCCCGGCGGTTCCCACCCGGGAAGGGCCCGCGGGCACCGGCCTGCTGCCGGCCGGGCGGCGTCCGGTCACGGACGGACATCCGGGCGCGACCCCGGTGGACGGTGACCCGACCATCACCCCGACCTCACCCCTGCCACCAGTACCCTTGGCCGGTGCGGGTGATGGGTGGACTGGGCCGGTTGGCAGTGGCGATCGTCGTGGCAGGAGTGCTGGTCGCGGGCCTGCTGCTGCCCTATGCGGTGGGGGCGGGGTTGGCCTCCAACAAGATCACCGACGCCATCGAGAACACCCCGGTGACCGACATGGACCAGCCGGCGCCGGAGCGGACCACGGTCACCGCGGCGGACGGCACCACCATCGCCACCGTCTACAACCAGAACCGGGTCAACGTCCCGCTGTCGGAGATCAACCCGAAGCTGCAGAACGCGATCATCGCCACCGAGGACCGCCGCTTCTACGAGCACCCCGGGGTCGACTGGCGCGGCACCACCCGGGCGCTGCTGAAGAACTCGGAGGGCACCCTCGGCCAGCAGGGCGGGTCGACACTCACCCAGCAGTACGTGAAGAACTACCGGTTCCTGGTGCAGGCGACCACCGAGCAGGAGAAGGCCGACGCCATCGCCGCCACCCCGCTGCGCAAGCTGCAGGAGGCGAAGATCGCCCTGGTGCTGGAGCAGCAGATGTCCAAGGCCGACATCCTGGAGCGCTACCTCAACCTGGTGGCCTTCGGCCCGAGCGTCTACGGCGCCGAGGCCGCCGCGCAGTACTTCTTCGGCTCGCACGCCAAGGACCTCAACCTGGCCCAGTCGGCGCTGCTGGCCGGCATGGTGAACAACCCGAACAAGTACAACCCGTTCAACCCGGACCGGGCGCAGGACGCCCTGAACCGGCGGAACACCGTGCTGGACCTGATGTACGCCAACGGGTACATCACCGCGAAGGACCGCGACGCCTCGAAGGCCAAGAGCCTCGGCACCGAGCGGCACCCGCAGGCCAACGGCTGTCTGTCCGCGGCCAACGCGGCGACCAACGGCTACTTCTGCACCTACGCCCTGGACTACCTGGAGAACACCCAGGGGCTCAGCTCGACCGAGATCGCCTCCGGTGGCTACACCGTGCGCACCACGATGGACGTCACCGCGATGCGCGACGCGGTCGCCGCGGTGAAGGCGAACGCGGACCCGGCGAAGTTCGAGCGGGTGGCGAACGTGATGGCGGTGGTGCAGCCCGGCGACTCCCGGCAGGTGCTGGCCCTGGCCGCGAACCGACCCTTCGGCCTGGACCAGGAGGCGGGGCAGACCCAGCAACGGCTGACGACGACGTTCGCCCCGTTCGGCGCCGGGTCCACCTTCAAGATCTTCACCTCGGCGGTCGCACTGGAGAAGGGCCTCGGCACGAACTCGGTGATCAGCTCGCCGGCGCAGTACACGTCGCCGTTGACCCCGACCCACCCGTTCAACAACAGCGGCGACTTCCCGACGTCGATGACCATGGAGCAGGCGCTGGCCACCTCGCCGAACACCGCGTTCGTCTCGTTGGAGGACCAGGTCGGCCTGGAGAACGTGGCCGAGATGGCGGTCCGGCTCGGGCTGCGCGGGTACCTGCTGCCCTCCGGCGAGGTGGACCGGGCGTTCGCCGGCACCGGCCGGGACTACGAGGAGGAGGTGTCGGCGCAGAAGATCGCGTCGTTCACCCTCGGTGTCAGCCCGGTCAGCCCGCTGGAGCTGGCGAACGTCGGCGCCACCCTGGCCAGCGACGGCAAGTGGTGCCAGCCGACGCCGATCGACTCGATCCTGGACCGCAACGGCAACGTCGTGCCGATCAAGGAGATCAACTGCGAGCAGGCGGTCGAGCCGGGTGTGGCGCGGGCACTGTCGCAGGCCATGCAGGCCGACCACCGCAACGACCAGGGCTACACCGGCACCGCCTACGCCGCCGCCACCAAGGCCGGCTGGAAGTCGACCGCGGCGCTGGCCAGCAAGACCGGCACCACCGAGGACTACAAGTCCGCGGCGTTCCTCGGCTGGACCCCGTACTACAGCGGCGCGGTCGTCACCTGGGACTACCTGAGCCGCCCCACCGGGGTCTGCATCAACGACGACAACACCCTCGCCGGGTCCTGCCAGGTCTCCGGCGGCGAGCGGACCGGCGGCGCCGGCACGAAGGGTATGAGCGGCGGCTCGGTGCCGGCCAACACCTGGTTCGCCACCATCGGCAAGCTGCAGGCCGACATCGACCCGGGTCTGTTCCCGCCGGCCCCGGCGGAATTGGTGACCGGCACCGCGAACACCCTGGTGCCGGACGTCCGCGGCCAGCTCTACGACACCGCGAAGGCCCAGCTCGAGGCGGCCGGCTTCGTGGTGCCGGCGCCCCGGGTCAGCACCACCAGCGGCGGCGTCGCCAACCTGGTCGTCGAGCAGTCGCCGCTGTACAGCGCGCTGCCCGGTGCCACGGTCACGCTGACCGTCTCCGCCGGTGCGACGAGCTCCGGTGGCTGACCGGGCTCGCGGCGGCAGCCACCGCGCCGCCTGGGCCGTCGCCGGCCTCGCGGCGACGGCCGCCGGTGGTGCCGTCTGGTCGACCGTGCTGGAACGCCAGTGGTACGCCCTGCGCCGGATCACCGTGCCGGTGCTGCGGCCGGGATCCTGGCCGATCCGGGTGCTGCACCTGTCGGACCTGCACATCCTGCCGCGGCACCACCGGAAGATGCAGTGGGTCTCCGCGCTCGCGGACCTCCGTCCCGACCTGGTGGTCAATACCGGCGACACCCTGTCCTCCACCGATGCCGTGCCCTCCGCCCTGCGTGCCTTCGGCGGGCTGCTGGAGGTACCGGGCGCGTTCGTCTTCGGCAACAACGACTACTTCGCCCCGCAGTGGAAGTCACCGCACCGGTACTTCACCCGGTCCAAGCCGTTGCCGAAGCGCGGCACCCTGCCGTGGCGGGACCTGCGCGCCGCCCAGTCCGAACGCGGCTGGATCGACCTGTCGAACCGGAAGTCCCCGCTGGAGCTGCGCGGGCAGCGGATCGCGCTGGCCGGGGTGGACGACCCGCACCTGGGTCGGGACCGGTACGAGGAGATCGCCGGCCCGGCCGACGCCTCGGCCGTGGTCCGGATCGGGGTCGCCCACTCCCCCGAACCCCGGGTGCTGGACGCCTTCGCGGGTGACGGCTACGACCTGGTGCTGGCCGGTCACACGCACGGCGGTCAGGTCCGGCTGCCGCTGCTCGGCCCGGTCGTCACCAACTGCGGCATCGACCGCTCCCGGGCGCGCGGGCTCTCCCGGTGGGGCGAATCCATGTGGCTCAACGTCTCCGCGGGGCTGGGCAACTCCCCCTACATGCCGGCCCGGTTCTGCTGCCGGCCGGAGGCCACGCTGATCACCCTGGTGCCGCGGGAACCGGGCGACGCCCCGATGCCTGCCCGACCGGGACGGAGCGCCGAGGTGTCCGGAGCACCCCTTCAGATCCGCTAGACTTCTCGAGGCTCCCACGGGGTGTGGCGCAGCTTGGTAGCGCGCTTCGTTCGGGACGAAGAGGCCGCAGGTTCAAATCCTGTCACCCCGACCAGCACGAGAACCCCCGCCCTGATGGGCGGGGGTTCTCGGCGTTCCGGGGTGGTTCTCCGGGTCCCGGGGTCGTGCGATCGGTGATCAGCCGAGACCGCGGGAGTCCTGCTTCAGCGCGGTGTCCACGGTCAGCGCGGCAGCGACCACCAGGGACCGCAGCGGGTCCGGCAGGTCGTGGTGGATCTGCACCACGTACTTGTCCGCGGTGGTGAACAGCGTGGTGGCCAGGCCCTCCCAGGACTTGGTGATCCGGGCGATCTCCTGGCCGTAGGAGTCCTGGATGGAGAAGTCCCAGGCCCGCCAGTTCTCGGCGTTCAGCGAGCCGATGTCGGCGCCGTTCGACTCCATCGCGAAGCGGATCCTGCCGAACACGTTCTGCTGCACCAACCGTCCGACCTCCATGCCGTCCGGGCGCTGCACCACCACCGTCGACTTGAAGACCTTCGCCGGTCGGGTCAGGTACAGCTGCGGGCGGTCCTGGGCGTCCCGCACCTCCAGCCGGTGCGTGAAGTACTGGTCCAGGCTGCTGACGAACCGCATGACCTTCTTGGCGGTGGACTGGCCGATCTCGGTGACCGAGCCGATCTGCACCCCGTCGCTGCCGTAGACCGCGTACTGGTTGGTCAGCTCGATGATCTTGCGTTGCTGACTGACGAGCAGGGTGAGTTCCGTCATGGGTGACCGGTAGCCGCCGGTCACCTGCGGGGCCGCGCCCGGCTGCAGCGCACCGCCCCAGCTGCTGTCGCCGTAGCCCTGCCCGGCCGCGCCGATCCCGCCCGGCCCCTGCGGCGGAGCCACCGGCGGCGCCTGCTGTGTGTGATCGGTCCATGACGCACCGTCCCACCAGCGCAGTTGTCCTGTTCCTGCGGGATCGGGGTACCAGCCGGCGATCGGAGCGCTCATGCCCCGCAGTCTGGCACCGGGCGTCCGGTTGCGCGCCGGTTCGCCGGACCCGGACGGCACAGGGCAGGATGTCCGGGTGAGCCCCGACGACGCACCTCAGTTGCCGACGACCCTGCCGTCCACCGACGGCGGTCCGGACTCGCCGGTCGTCGAACCCGCGGAGCCGGTCACCCGCGACACCCTGGATCTCGATCCCGACGCCGGTGAGATGACCGACGAGGCCGTGGACGGTCCCGGTTCCTCCTACCCGGCCGCGGTGGTGCCGGACCGGTTGTTCGCCGACGACGCCGCCGAGCAGCGCTGGCGGGCCCGGTTCTCCGCGGTGCGCATCGGACTGCCCGACCCGGCGCGGGACAACGCCGAACGGGCCGTCTACGTCTCCAACGCCGGCGGCCGGTTCGAGCTGTATTTCTGGGACACCGCGACCGGCACCCGCACCAAGGCCACCGACCGCCCCGACGGCACCGCGAACGGCGGGCCGGCGCCGGACGGGTCCGGCTTGTTCTGGTTCGACGACAACTCCGGCGACGAGTTCGGCAGCTGGCAGTGGCAGGACTTCGGCACCGGGCCGGGCAGCTCCCGCCCGGCACTGCCCGACGTGCCGCCCGGCTACCCCTCCGGGCTGGAGATCGGGCGGGACATCGTGCTCGCCGGGTTCACCGACGACGACGGGTCCCGGGTGCACCTGGCCCGCTTCGGCGAGGCCACCCGGGTGGTGTACTCGCACGAGCAGGACGCCGGCGTCGGCGCACTGTCCCGGGACGAGACCCTCTGGGTGCTCACCCATTCCGAGCACGGCGACTCGCGGTACCCGGCCCTGCGGGTGCTCTCCACCCAGGACGGTGCCGTCATCGGCGAGCTCGACGACACCCCGGGGCGCGGGCTGGACGCGGTGGCCTTCGCACCGGTCCCCGGCGACACCCGGCTGCTGGTCGGGCACGAACGCCGCGGTCGCGAGGAACTGCTGATCTGGGACGTGGCCGATGGGTCCGTGCACGAGCTGGACATCGACCTGCCGGGCGACATCAGCGGCGACTTCTTCCCCGACGGGCAGGCACTCCTGGTGCTGCACACCCATTCCGGGCGGTCGACCGTGCACCGGTACGACCTGGCGAGCGGCGAGCTCACCGATCTCCCGGCCGCGCGCGGCGTGATCTCCGGCGCGGTCGCCCGACCGGACGGCTCGATCTGGTACCGCTGGTCCGATGCCGCCACCCCGCCGCAGCTGCGCCAGCTCTACCCGGACGGCCGCGACGTCACCCTGCTGGTCCCGGACGGACCGCCCGCCCCGGGATCCGAGGCTGTGCACGACATCTGGACCGAAGGACCGGGCGGCACCATCCACTCGCTGCTGGCCCGGCCGACCGCCGCCGGGGAGCCGTCGGAGGCGACCAACCGCGCCCTGCCGACGGTGTTCTACCTGCACGGCGGACCGGCCTCGGCCGACGAGGACGCCTACGAGGGCACCCGCGCCGCCTGGCTGGACGCCGGGTTCCAGGTGGTCCAGGTGAACTACCGCGGGTCGACCGGGTACGGCTCGGCCTGGCGGGACGCGCTCACCGAGCGGGTCGGCTACATCGAGCTGTCCGACATCGCGGCCGTACACGACGATCTCGTGGTGCGTGGGCTGGTGGACCAGGCCCGGTGCGCGGTCGTCGGGCACTCCTGGGGCGGCTTCCTGACCCTGCTCGCGCTCGGCACCCAGCCCGGGCGCTGGGCGGTCGGGGTGGCCGGTGTGCCGGTGGCCGACTACCTCGCCGCCTACGAGGACGAGATGGAGCCGCTGCGCGGGTACGACCGTGCACTGTTCGGCGGATCGCCGGAGGAGAAGCCCGAGGCCTACCGGGACTCCTCGCCGTTGACCCACGTCGGGCAGGTCGAGGCGCCGGTGCTGGTACTGGCCGGCGAGAACGACCCGCGCTGCCCGATCCGGCAGATCAACAACTACCTGGACGCGCTCACCGCCCGCTCCGCCCCCTTCGCCCTCTACCGCTACGACGCCGGGCACGGGTCGATGGTGGTGGAGGAGATCCTCCGCCAGATGGCCTGCGAGATCGCCTTCGTCCGCGACGCCCTCGGCATGCACTGACCCGTCCCGGGTCAGCGGAGGAGGTCCTCCTCGCGGTACTCGGTGGCGGGTGACGCGTCCCCGGCATGGATCTCGGTCTCCCGGCCGCGCAGCTCGACGCGCCGGATCTTGCCGGAGATGGTCTTCGGCAGCTCGGCGAACTCCAGCCGGCGGATCCGCTTGTAGCCGGCCAGGTGCGACTTCGAGTGCTCGAAGATCGCCCGCGCCACCTCCGGACCCGGCTCGAATCCCGCCGCCAGCACCACGTACGCCTTCGGCACGGCGAGCCGCAGCGGATCCGGCGACGGCACCACGGCGGCCTCCGCGACCGACTCGTGTTCCAGCAGCACCGATTCCAGCTCGAACGGCGAGATCCGGTAGTCCGAGGCCTTGAAGACGTCGTCCGCCCGGCCGACGTAGGTGATGTAGCCGTCCTCGTCGATCGAGCCGACGTCGCCGGTGTGGTAGACACCTCCGGCCATCGCCTCGGCGGTCCGCTCCACGTCGCCGTGGTAGGAGGTGAGCAGGGAGACCGGCCGCGGGTCGAGCTCGATGCAGATCTCCCCCTCGGTCCCGCGCTCACCGGTCAGCGGGTCCACCAGCACCATGCCGAAGCCGGGCATCGGCCGGCCCATCGACCCGTCCTTCACCGGCTGGCCCGGCGAATTGGCGATGCATACGGTGGTCTCGGTCTGGCCGAACCCGTCCCGGATCGTCACGCCCCAGGCCGCCCGCACCTGTTCGATGACCTCCGGGTTCAGCGGCTCGCCGGCGCCGGCCACCTCCCGCGGCGGCTTGCTCAGCTGACGCAGGTCGGACTGGATCAGCATCCGCCAGACGGTCGGCGGCGCACAGAATGTCGTCACGCCGTGGGTGTCCATCACCGACATCAGGGCGGCGGCGTCGAAGCGCTGGTAGTTGTAGAGGAAGACGGTGGCACCGGCGAGCCAGGGCGCGAACACGTTCGACCAGGCGTGCTTGGCCCACCCCGGGGACGAGATGTTCATGTGCACGTCGCCGGGCCGCAGCCCGATCCAGAACATGGTGGTCAGGTGCCCGATGGGATACGAGACATGGCTGTGCTCGACCAGTTTCGGCGACGCGGTGGTGCCGCTGGTGAAGTACAGCAGCAGCGTGTCCGACGCCCTTGTCTCGCCTTCCGGCTCGAAATCGGCGGATCCGGCGGCACTCTCGGCGTAGTCGGCCCAGCCGTCCGCCTGGCCGCCTACCGAGATCCGAGTCACACCGGCAGTGTCGAGCGGATCGAACTTCGGCGCATCGACGGACCGGGCGATCACGAACCGGGCGTGCCCGCGGTCCAGCCGGTCGGCGAGATCGGCGGTGGACAGCAGGGTCGACGCCGGGATCACCACGGCACCCAGCTTCATCGCCGCGAGGATGACCTCCCACAGCTCGACCTGGTTGCCGAGCATCAGCACGATCCGCTCGCCCCGCCGCACTCCCAGGCCGCGCAGCCAGGTCGCCACCTGGTCGGAGCGCCGGGACAGTTCCGCATACGTCCAGGACCCGACCGACAGGTCCTCCTCGACGATGGTCAGCGCCGGCCGGTCCGGATGTTCCGCCGCGATGACGTCGAACCATTCCAGCGCCCAGTTGAACGTCTCCGGGCGGGGCCAGACGAAACCGTCCCTGGCGGCCCGGTAGTCGGTCGCGTGGTCGACCAGGAAGCTCCTGGCCCGGTGCAGTTCCTCGGTCGCCGCAGTGGGTCGTGCCGTCATCGATCCGTTCCTCTCGCGTCGTCGCGGTCCCAGCCTGCTCCGCCGGGTCAGTTCGCGCGCGGCGGGCCCGCCGGGCCGAACAGCTGGCCGGCGACGATGTCGATCCCGGACAGCACCCCGGGGTCGTCCGGCACCCCGTGCTCGTCGAACCGGGTCACCGCGCTGTTGACGGTGAGCCCGAAGGGGGTCGGCCAGCCGCGGAGGGCATGGGTGACCTGGCGCAGGGTGGTCAGCGTGTTCACCGCCGCCTGCCACCCCCGGGCCACCGCCACCAGGCCGACGGTGCGGCCGTCGAGGTACGGCCGGGAGTCCGTGCGCAGGTCCTCCAGGTAGTCCAGGGCGTTCTTGACCAGACCGGAGACGGTGCCGTGGTAGCCGGGCGAGGAGATCACCACCGCATCGGCTGTGCGCACCGCCTCGATGTAGGCCCGCGCGTCCGCCGGCGTCGGGGCATTCGAGTGGTAGGCCGGGAACTCCAGCGCGGACCCGGTGAACACCGAGGTCGTCGCACCCTTCGCGGCCGCCGCGGCCAGCACCGCGTGCAGCGCACGCTCGGACTGCGAACCGGGATCGACGGATCCGCCGATGCCCACGATCGAATAGCTCATCCCCCGATCCTGCCCGCTGGCATCGACGGCATGCCGCGCGGGGACTGTGATCCGGATCGATGGGCTGCGGCCGGCCCGTAGGGTGACCGGGTGCGGCCCACCCGATCCCTCCCCGGCCCGGCCGCGATCCTGCTGGTCGGAGCGGTGCTGGTGGCCGGCTGCACATCGGACCCGGTGTCTCTGCCGTCCTTCGTCACCGGGACCTCCGGTGGCTCCGGAGCCGCGAGCGTCACCTCCACCGCCGCGACCACGGGTGCGGGCACACCGACGACGCCGTCCTCTGCCGCGTCCACCGCGGGATCGGTGACCTCGCCACCACCCACCCGCTCGTCGCTCCCGCAGTCCACCTCGACCCCGTCCGCCGGCGCCGCGTTCACCGTCGGCCCCACCGTTCGCCTGCCCTTCGGTACGGCGGACGAGGCCAGCGGTCTGGTCGACTCGAGCATCCGCCCGGGCACCTGGTTCACCATCGACGACGGCACCGGCGTGGACCACATCGTCGCGATCGACGGGACGACCGGCGAGGTGGTGGCCGACTTCGTCGTAGAGGGTCTGGACGCGAGCAATGCCGAGGCGCTCGCGCCCGGGCCCTGCGGTGCGGACGATCCGACCCGCTGCCTGTACATCGGGGACATCGGCGACAACGCGGAGCGCCGGGAGTCGATCACCATCACGCAACTGCACGAGCCGGACCCGCGGGCGCTCACCGATCCGCTCGCCGCACTGCCCGCGACGTCCTGGGACTACACGTACCCGGACGGTCCGCACAACGCCGAGGCGATGGTCGTCGCGCCGGACGGCGACATCCTGATCATCACCAAGTCGGCGCCGGACGAGGACGGGACGGTGCCGCCGCATCTGCTGTTCCGCGGCGAGCCCGGCGGCGGGACCCTCGAGCAGGTCGGCAGTGTCACCCCGCCCGATCCGGCCCGCCGGCTGCAGTCGCTGCTGACCGGCACGGTGGTCACCGACGCCGCGTACGCCGACGGCCGGCTGCTGCTGCTCACCTACGACGAGGTGGTCGAGTACACCGCTCCTGGGCCGGATGCGGACCTCGCCGACTTCCCGACCTGGCCGTCCAGGGAACTCCCGCACCCGAACCTCGTGCAGTCCGAAGGGATCGCCCTGTCCGCCGAGGGTTGCGGCTACGCGGTGATCTCCGAGGCCGGCCCCGGCGGGAGCACCGCCTCGATGGCCACGGTGACCTGCTCGGGCTGATGGACAGGTGGGGCGCCCGCCGATCGACCGTCCGGGAACGACAACGGCGGCCGGGCCACCGATGTGACCCGGCCGCCGTGGCGGTCGAACTGGTGCGGGTGATCAGCCGCGGGAGGCGGCGACCAGCTCGGCGATCTGCACGGCGTTGAGAGCCGCGCCCTTGCGCAGGTTGTCGTTGGACACGAAGAGCACCAGGCCCTGGTCGTTCGGCACACCCTGATCCTGGCGGATCCGGCCGACGTAGGACGGATCGGTGCCGGCGGCCTGCAGCGGGTTGGGCACCTCGGAGAGCTCGACACCCGGTGCGCCGGCGAGCAACTCGAGCGCCCGCGAGACCGTCAGCGGCCGGGCGAACTCGGCGTTGATCGAGAGCGAGTGACCGGAGAACACCGGCACCCGGACACAGGTGCCGGACACCCGCAGATCCGGGAGGCCCAGGATCTTGCGGGACTCGTTGCGCAGCTTCTGCTCCTCGTCGGTCTCCCGCGAGCCGTCGTCGACCAGGTTGCCGGCCATCGCGATGACGTTGTAGGCGATGGGGCGCACGTACTTCTTGGGCGCCGGGAACTCGACGGCGCGGCCGTCGTGGGTCAGCGCCGCGGCGTGCTCGGCGACGGCACGCACCTGACCGTCGAGTTCGGCCACACCGTCCAGCCCGCTGCCGGACACCGCCTGGTAGGTGGAGACGACCAGCCGCTGCAGTCCGGCCGCCTCGTGCAGCGGCTTCAGCACCGGCATCGCCGCCATGGTGGTGCAGTTCGGGTTGGCGATGATGTTGCGGCCGCCGTTCTCCGGCCGGGCCGCCGCCACCTGCTCCGGGTTGACCTCCGAGACCACCAGCGGCACAGCGGGATCCATCCGCCAGGCCGAGGAGTTGTCGATCACCGTGACACCGGCGGCGCCGAACTTCGGGGCCAGGATCTTCGAGGTGCCGCCACCGGCGGAGAACAGCGCGATGTCCAGCCCGCGCGGGTCGGCGTCGGCCGCGTCCTCGACCTCGATCTGCTCGCCGCAGAACTCGACGGTCCTGCCCGCCGAGCGGGCGGAGGCGAAGAACCGCACCTGGTTCACCGGGAAGTCGCGCTGCTCCAGGATCCGGCGCATCACGGCACCGACCTGCCCGGTCGCGCCGACCACACCCACGTTCATGCCACTCATCGTCCGGTTCCTCCGTACACGATCGCCTCGTCCTCGCTGCCCAACTCGAAGGCCGCGTGCAGCGACTGCACCGCCTTGTCCAGGTCGACATCCCTTACCAGCACCGAGATCCGGATCTCGGAGGTGGAGATGATGTCGATGTTCACGCCCGCCTCGGCCAGTGCCTCGCAGAACGTCGCGGTGACGCCCGGGTGCGACCGCATGCCGGCGCCGATCAGCGAGACCTTGCCGACCTGGTCGTTGTAGACGATCGAGTCGAACCCGATCTCCTCGCGCCGGGCCTCCAGCGCACGCACGGCCTTCGGACCGTCGGCCTTGGGCAGCGTGAAGGTGATGTCGGTGCGGCCCTCGGCGGCGCGGGAGATGTTCTGCACCACCATGTCGATGTCGATCTCGGCATCGGCGATGACCCGGAAGATCTTCGCCGCCACGCCCGGCTGGTCCGGGACGGCGGCCACCGTCACCTTGGCCTCGCCGCGCTCGTGGGCGACGCCGGTGATCAATGCCTGTTCCACGCTCAGATCCTCCATGCTGCCGGTGACCGTGGTGCCGAGCAGGTCCGAGTAGGACGACCGCACGTGCACCGGGACGTTGTAACGACGGGCGTACTCGACGCAGCGCAGCATCAGCACCTTGGCGCCGGCCGCGGCCATCTCGAGCATCTCCTCGTAGGTGATGGTGTCCAGCTTCGCCGCGTCGGAGACGATCCGCGGGTCGGCCGTGAAGACGCCGTCGACGTCGGTGTAGATCTCACAGACGTCCGCCTTCAACGCGGCGGCCAGCGCGACCGCCGTCGTGTCGGAGCCGCCACGACCCAGGGTGGTGATGTCCTTGGTGTCCTGCGAGACGCCCTGGAACCCGGCGACCAGCGCGATGGCGCCCTCGTCCAGGGCGGCACGGATCCGTCCCGGGGTGACGTCGATGATCCGGGCCTTGCCGTGCACCGCGGTGGTGATCACGCCGGCCTGCGAACCGGTGAACGACCGGGCCTCGGCGCCGAGCGCGTCGATGGCCATCGCGACCAGGGCGTTGGAGATCCGCTCGCCGGAGGTCAGCAGCATGTCCAGCTCACGGCCGGGCGGGAAGGGCGAGACCTGCTGGGCGAGGTCGAGCAGCTCGTCGGTGCTGTCGCCCATGGCCGAGACGACGACGACCACGTCGTGCCCGGCCTTGCGCGTGGCCACGATCCGCTCCGCGACGCGCTTGATGCGCTCCGCCGTCGCGACCGAGGATCCACCGTACTTCTGGACGACGAGGCTCACGTCCTGCTCCCTGACCTTCCCGTGCGTGTCCGGCGCGGCTCCGCCGACACCCCGGGTGCGGGCGGTCCCGATCGGGGGTTGATCCGCCCGGAGCCGGACCCAGACTACCCGTCCGACCAGCAGCAAAAGGCCACTCGGACATCCCTAGGACCTGCGGCAACAGATCACCGAGGCGGCTCGGGAGAACCTCCACGGACTCCGCGCGGGGACCGCAGGGACTGCGGCCGACCCCCGCGGCGACCGGAAGGCACCCGGGCGCTTCGTGGCGATCCGTGACAATCCATGACAGTGCCGGCCGGCAGGCGGATCACGATCCGTTGCCGTGAGCCCCGTGCGACGTGGCCCACCGCACCGGATCGCGTGGCCGGTCGCCGGCGCGGCGGCTGCCCGGACGTCCAGGGCCCGGACGCGGCTCAGTCGCCGGCGCCCCGGCGGGCGTTGTAGACGGTGGCCCGGCTCTGCCCGTACGCGGTGTAGGTCGCGATGGCGCCCTCCCGCAGCACATCGCGCTCGACCTCGATGCCGCGGCGCCGCAGCTGGTCCTCCCAGTCCGGGACGACCGGGCCCTCGTCGAACCCGGTGAGCTCCTCCAGCTCCGGCCCGTCACCGGCGATCACCAGCCGCTGGATCCCGGACCAGAGGAAGGCGCCGAAGCACATCGCGCAGGGACGCCAGTTGACCACCAGCTCCAGGCCGGGACGGAGCGCCGTGAGGTCCCACCCGCCCAGTGCGGCCTGGGCCAGCGAGATCGCGGTGACCTCGGCGTGGGCCGAGGACAGGCCGCTGGACAGCACCACGTTCACCCCGACCGAGACGATCTCCCCGGTCCCGGGGTCGGCCACCACGGCGGCGAACGGCCCGCCGTTGCCGGCCACGTGGTTCCGGTCGGCCAGTGCGTGCACCAGCGCCATGCGGTCCGTGCTCGTCGCCGTCGGCCCCGCGTAGGACGCCACGAACGGCAGGACCCAGTCGGGCAGCTGTGCGGCGAACCCCGTCGCCAGGGCACCGGTGTCGATCATCGCCGCATCCTAGCCGCCGGCTCCGGGAAGCCCGGTGGTCCGGCCGGGTGCGGGACGACCGCCTTGTGACGTCCGGAGCGCGTGTGCGACCATGATCCGAACAAACGGTTGTACGGAGGTGGGCGACGGTGCTCGCAACTGCTCGCGATGCCGGCACCCGGACCCGACGGGCCTGAGGCCGGGTGCGAGGGGTGCCGGAGGTCAGGAATGCCGGGGCGGGGCCGGTCGCGAACCGCAAGCGGGAGTCGATCCTGCAGGAGGCGACGCGGCTGTTCGGCGCGCAGGGCTACGCCGGCACCACCATGCGCGACATCGCCACTGCCGTCGGCGTCCTGCCGGGCAGCCTGTACACGCACATCCAGGGCAAGGAGGAGCTGCTGCTGGAAGTCGTGGAGACCGGTATCGCCCGCTTCCTGACCCTGGAGCCACTCGGCGCGGACCAGGGTTCGTCACCGGTCGACCGGTTCCGCGAGTTCATCGCCGGCCACGTCCTGCTGGTGGCCGAGAACCCGGAGTGGAGCCGGGTGATCAACCACCAGTGGCGGTTCCTCACGGGCGAGAAGCTGCGCACCGTCGTCGCGAAACGCGCGCGCTACCAGGACATCCTGGAGTCCATCGTCGAGGACGGCAGGCGGACCGGGGATTTCGACCCTCGACAGGACGTCAAGGTCGTGCTGCTGGCCGTCCTCGGGGCCCTCAACTGGACGCCGGAGTGGTACAACCCGCACGGACCGGACTCCGCACTCGAGGTCGGTCACCGGCTCGCCGATTCGCTGCTCGGCGGCTTGGTGGACCGACCGTCCGAAGACACCTGAACCCGCATCGTTGCCACTTCAGGGCCCGCTTGCTAGTCTCCGAACAACCATTTGTTCGGTGCGATGATGGGTCGACGACGACGTCATCGGGATCGAGGTGCGACGTGGCCCCAGGGGTCCTGCTGATGCTGCACAACGCCGTCCCCGGCCGGGAGGCCGAGCTCGACGACTGGTACCACGGAACGCATCTCGGCGAGATCCTGCAGACCCCGGGCTTCGCCTCCGGGCAACGGTTCCGACTGCTGACGCGGTCCCGGATGACCGCGGACTCCCCTGATGCGCCGTACGGCTACCTCACCCTCTACGAGGTGGACGACGTGGAGGAGGCGTACGCCGCCATCCACCGCCGTGCCCGCTCCGACCGTGACGCCGCGCTGGCCGCCGGAGTCGAACCCCCGCTGTGGATCTCGCCCGCGCTGGACCGTGACATGCGCACCTGGTTCTTCGAGACCATCTCCGACCGGGTCACCGGCCCACCGACCGCCGGTTGACATCGCTCGGTGTCGGGGTGATCGGGGCGTCGCCGCACGGTAGCTGGGCCGCACGCTCCCACATCCCGGCGATCGCAGCGGTTCCCGGGTTGCACCTGGCCGCCGTGTGCACCTCCCGCTCCAACTCGGCGCGCGAGGCCGCGGAAGCCTACGGGGTCCCGGCATTCACCGATCCCAACGACCTGGCCGGCCATCCGGAGGTCGACCTGGTGGTGGTCGCCGTCAACGTCCCCACCCACGTGGACCTGGTCGGCGCCGCGGTCCGTGCGGGGCGGCCGGTGTACTGCGAGTGGCCCCTGGGCGTGACCACCGCACAGGCGGTGACCATCGCCGACAGCACCGGTGACCTGCCGACCGCGGTGGGGCTCCAGGCCCGGTCCGCGCCCGCACTGCGGCACGCCGCCGCTCTGCTGGCCGAAGGGGCCATCGGCGACCTGGAAAGCGTTTCCGCCACTGCGTTCTCGTCGCGCGGCGCGCATCGGGTCGCCGACGGCAAGCGGTACCTGTTCGACGCAGCCACCGGGGCGAACCTGCTGACCATCGAGGGTGGCCACCTGCTCGACGCACTGTTCCTGCTGTGCGGCGAGCCGGTCGAGCTGACCGGCCGGGCCCTGGTGCGGCGACCGGAGGTGGCCGACGACACCGGCCGGGCCCTGACGGTGAGCGCACCGGACACGGTGACCGTCGCGGCGGCGCTCCCCGGCGGGGCACCGCTGACCGCGCACCTGGCGCAGGGGTCGACCGCACTGCACCGGACCGAGATCGTGCTGCTCGGCTCGGACGGCGCCCTGACGATCCGCACCACGGCTCCCGGCGGGATCCAGATGGCGCCGCTGGAACTGCATCTCGCCCGCGGTCGCATCGCAGCGCCGGAGCCGGTCACCATCCCGGCCGGGATGACCAGTACGACAGCGGCCGTCGACTTGCCGGCAACGGCGGTGAACGTCGCCGAGGCGTTGGCCGGCTTCGCCGCTGTCCTGCACGGCCGGCAGCATCCGGCGTCACCGCCGGACTTCGGTCACGCGGTGACCCGGCACCGGTCCCTGGATCTCGTCGCGCCCCCGGCGGGCTGACCCGACTCGAGTGGAACCGGAGGCGACATCGCCGATCCGACAGGACTCTCAGTCCTGCAGGCGGTTGTACAGCCGCACGTCGCCGAAGTACTGTTGCAGCGTCTCCTCGCGTGGCGTCACGAACACGGCGCGGGCCTGCACCAGCACGGTGTCCGGTTCTGCGGCCAGGGCGATGGTGCCCTCGGCAACGGTGCGGCGACCGGACTCCTCGGTGACCCGCGCCCGCAGCACCACCGGGACGTGCAGCGGCACTGCACCGCGATAGGTGGTCTCCAGCGTGGCCGTCATCCCCCACCGACCCGCCTGCAGGACGGCGCCGGCGAGCATCTGATCCATCAACAGCGCGGCGATCCCGCCGTGCAGGTGGAAGGCGGGGCCCTCGAACCGCGCGCGCATCACCGCGGTCGCGGTCACCCCGCCATCGGGGTGGGCGGTGATGTCCAGCGGGACGGCGATGCCGCTCCCGCCGCCGATCACCGGGTTGTGCACCCGGATCCCGGACTCGAAGTCCTCCACCGACGAGACGGCGCCGTCCGCGCGCTGCACCGCACGCAGCCGGGCGACGACGGCGTCGACGGCCGCCGCGGCCGCGGACAGCTCCGCGGCGGGGACCTCGGTGAGCGCCGCCGCCTCCAGCAGGTCTCGCATCGAGCCGCCCAGGGCGATCGCGGCCGCGCGCCGGCGCTCCACCGTGTCCGCGGCAGCGGCGATCGAGTCCGCGGCGTCGGCGCTCATCGGCTGTCCCTGGTCCCGCCGGTGAGGCCGACAAGCGTGCCGCCGGTCAGGCAGGCAGATCCCGGAAGAACGTCCTCAGCTCGTCGACGACCAACCCTGGCTGCTCGGCCGCCGGGTAGTGACCACCCCGCGGCATGAGCTCCCAGCGCTGCAGGTTGGTCCACGTCGCGGCGACCTTGCGCGGCACCAGCAGCAGTTCCTTCGGGAACACGGCGAAGGCGGTCGGCACGGTGATGGTCGGGACGCCCGGGCGGCGCGGGGGCGGTGGCTCGTTGTTCGTGTAGTGCTCGTGGTAGATCCGCATCGACGAGGCGATGGACTTGTTCCACCAGTACAAGGACGCGTTGGTGCACAGGTGATCCCGGTCGAACAGCGTCAGTACGTCGCCGTCGTGGTCGCCCCAGTCCCGCCGCCGTCCCCAGAGCCAGGCGGCCAGCCCGGTGGGCGAGTCGGCCAGTGCGTAGGCGAACGTCTGCGGTTCGGTGCGGTTCATCGTGGAGTGGGTGACGATCGTCGGCAGTGCCTCCGCGTTCCGTCGCCACATCCACTCCTCGTCCTCGTCGAAATCGTCCGGCGTGATCTCCCACAGTGCCACGCCGGGGATGTTCGGCAGCGTCATCCACACGCCGATCACGTGATCCGGGTACCCGTGGCCCAGTTCACCGGTGATCGTCGACCCCCAGTCGCCACCGCCGGCGTAGTAGCGGTCGTAGCCCAGGACGTCGACCATCAGGGTGTTGAACAGATCGGCGATCCCCCGCGCGCCGAGGCCGGTGGTGCGCAGCGGCACGGAGAAGCCGGCGCCGGGCAACGACGGGATCACCACGTCGAAGGCGTCCGCCGGATCCCCGCCGTGCGCTGCCGGATCGGTGAGCGGGCCGATCACCTTCTCCCAGTCCCAGAAAGTCCACGGCCATCCGTGCGACAGGATCAGCGGGCGGGGACTCGGCCCCTTACCCGGGACATGCAGGAAGTGCACCGGTACGCCGTCGATCTCGGCCAGGAAGTTCGGGTGGCTGTTCATGGCCGCCTCGTGCAGCCGCCAGTCGTACTCCTCCGACCAGTACTCGACCATGCCCTGCAGCCAGGACTTCTCGGTGCCGTAGGCCCAGTTCTCGTTGCCGAAGTCGTCGGCCCACCGGGTGGCCCGCAGGCGGCGGCGCAACTCCTCGATCTCCGGCTGGGGGACGTCGATCCGGTAAGGACGGACGGTGTGGGTCATCCGCGGATCCTGCCTCAGCCGACCAGGCCGAGCTCGAAGCGGCCGTAGAAGTCGAAGAGCTGGTCGGTGCCGAAGGAGTGCAGGATCCCGGCCCGGGCGTCCCGGAACAGCCGCTCCGCCAACGTTCCCCGGCGGTAGCCGGAGCCGCTCGCCAGCCGCAGGCCCTGCTCGCTCACGCTGATCGCCGCCTCGGTGCAGGCCACCTTCACCACGTCCCACTTGGCCTTCCTGGCCACCTTCGGCCAGGCGGCGTCGTCCTGGTCGATGGCGATCTGCCCGGTCGCCCGGAGCGTACGGTCCGCCACGTCCAGCTCGTACCGCATCCGGCCGAGAGCGTGCTGCACGTAACCGATCTGCTGGGCGGCCGAGTCCTGTGCCGACATCGTGGCTCCGGTGTGCTTGGCCTTGACGAACCGCAGGGCCTCCGCATAGGCCTTCTCGCCGAGTCCGAGGTACACGCCACCGAACAGCACGGCCGCCCACTCCGCCTCGCCGATCAGGCCGGTGCGGAAGTTGCCGGCGAACATGCCCTCGGTGGCGGGCACCTCGTCCAGCACCAGGGTCTGGCTCCCGGTGGCCCGCATGCCCAGGGTGTCCCAGGTGCGGTCGACACCGACGCCCGGCAGGTCCTTGGGGATGATGAAGCAGGCCTCGCGGGCCGCGTGCTCGCGGAAGTCCTCCGGCAGCTTGCCGTCCGCGTCGGTGACGGTGGCGTTCAGCGCGATCAGGTCGGCACCCTCGATCAGGGTCGACCAGTTCTTCTTCCCGGAGATCCGCCACCCGCCGGCACCGTCCGGCACCGCCACGGTGTCCGCGAGACCCGTGAGCCCGGCCCGCGCCTCGCTGAACGGGCCGCAGAGGATCTGCCGGTCGCGGGCCACCTTGGTGAGCACGTCCTCGCGGACCTCCTCGGTCATCCCGGCGTTGCCGCGGAAGATGCCGACCATCGCCTGGTGCATGTTGTAGGCCAGCGCGATCCCCGGGTCACCCTTCGCGAGCTCGAGGCCGACCAGGGCGGTGGTCAACATGTCGGCGCCGCGACCGCCGAACCGCTTGGGCACGGCGATCTCGACCAGCCCGCTGTCCTTGTACCAGGCCACCGACTCCGTCGGGAACCTGTTGTCGCGGTCGCACTCGGCACCGACCGAGTCGAACTTCTTCGCGAGATCACGCGCTGCGGAGAGGATCTCGTCGCGCTCGTCGGCCGAGATCTCCGGGGTGTGCTTGTGCACCACTGCCTCCTGGTCCGGCCCGCGGGCCGGTGGTGTGGGTGTCTGTCAGGTGCTGGCGTCGGGCCCGGCCGGCGGCCGGCACCGCATCAGATTCTTCTGTTCGAAGAACATGACCTCGTCGTCGTGCTGGTTGCGGACGGAGTAGCCGACGGTGACCGCTCCGGAACGACCGCTGCCGTTGACCTCCGCCACCAGGACGGTGCCGACCACGTGCAGGGTGTCCCCGGCCAGCACCACCTTCTTCGCCCGCAGGCCGTCGATCCCGAGCAGTGCCCGGACCGCGTTGCCGTACCACCCGGTCATGCCGACCAGCCCGACAGCGATGGTGAAGGTGAGCGGGCCGTGCGCGATCCGCGTGCCGAACTGCGTGCCGCGGGCGTACTCCTCGTCGGTGTGCAGCGGGTAGTGGTCGCCCGTCAGACCGGCGAACAAGGTGATGTCACCGATGTCGATCGTCCGGCCCCGGGTGACCACCTGGTCCCCGACCTCGAAGTCCTCGAAGTACCGGTCGACCGGGTCCACCCACTGCTTACTCACCCTTGAGCCCTCCATGCAAACAACTGTTTGTTCGAGTGTCGACGGCCGACCGGCTCCTGTCAAGACTCGGCAGCACAAGTGCTGTGCCGCAGTGTGCTTCGGTGGTGACGCTGAACCGACACCGTCGGCCCGGACGGTTGCCGGAACGAGCGGACAGAAGGTGGGTGTGGTGCGGGCAGGCCTCAGGAGGCGCGGGTCAACAGACCCGACATGAGGGTGTCCGCCAACCGCTCGCCGATCTCCGCGACGGTGTCCGGGCCGTCGGGCCGGTACCACTCCGCCGTCCAGTTCAGCGCACCGAGCACGGCGAGCACGCTGACCTTCAGGTCCAGTCCGGGAGCGAACACCCCGCTGCGCCGGCCCTGGTTCATGATCTTGCGGAACGCGTCCTCGTACCGACTGCGCTTCTCCACCACCCGCTCCCGGGCCTCGCCGGTCAGGTAGCGCCACTGGTGGAACACCACCAGGGTGCGTTCCGGGTTCTGCGCGACGACCCCGACATGGTCCTTGATCAGTGCGCGGAGCTTCTGGTCCGGTCCGGCACCGCTGCGGGCGACGCCGTCGGCGATGGCCAGGAACCGGTCGATCCCCGACTCGACGATCTCCAGCAGCAGGTTCTCCTTGCCCTGGATGTGCGTGTAGAGGCTGCCCGGGAGGAGCCCGACCGCGGTGGCGATGTCGCGCATGGTGGTGCCGGCGTAGCCCTGCGCCCCGAACAGCCGGGTCGCCTCGTCGAAGATGATCTGCCGGGTCCGGCCGACCACGGGTTCCCCGGGCATCGCCCACCTCCTCGGACTCGGCTCCGTCGGTGGTGGACGCGAGGGGCGGACACGGCGGGAACCAGGACGAACGGTGGCCAACGTAGCAGCACCCGGTGCGTGACCCGGGGCGACCGGCCGGTCGTCACCGGTCGACCGCCTCGCCGGTCCGCACGCGGTCATCGGTGTCCGGTACAGGTGGGCCGGGATCGGATCGCTCCGGTGAGTGATCAGATCGTGGCCGGGCCGGCCGGCGGCGGCACGGCGAAGTGGCCGAAGGCCCCTCGGTAGAACACCAGCGGGCCCTCGGCCTCGGGATCGGCAGACAGGGCGGTGACCTCGCCGAGCACGATCCAGTGGTCCCCCGCGCTGTGCACGTCGGAGCGCCGGCAGTCGATCCAGGCCAGTACACCCGGCAGCACCGGGGCGCCGGACGGGGCAGGCGTCCAGGCCAGCCCGTCGAACTTCGGTCCGCCGGACCGGGCGAAGGCCCGTCCGAGCTCGGCCTGCGGGTGCCCGAGCACGTTGACGCAGAAGGACTCCGCGCCGCTCATCCGCGGCCAGCTGGTGGAGGTCTTCGCCGGCAGGAACGCCACCAGCGGCGGGTCCAGCGAGACCGAGGTGAACGAGCCGATGGCCATGCCGGCGGGTTCGCCGTCCGGCCCGATGGCGGTCACCACGACCACGCCGGTCGGGAAGTGGCCGAGAACGTCACGGAAGTGGCGTGCCTCGATGTCGGGCATGGTCATCGGACTCCTCCGGACAGGGTGCTCTGGGTGGTGGTCGCCCCGGCGCCCGGGGCTGCCTCGTCGGTGGCCGGGCCGGATCCGGCGTCCGTAAGGGTGCCGGCATCCGGGCCGGACCCGGCGGCGGCGGGCGGCCCGGCGTCCCCGGCTGCCCTGGGCTGCCGGTCCAGCACGGCCTGCACCTCCGGTTCCGGCACGCCTGCGGCCCGCAGCACCTCCGCGGTGTGCCGGCCGACGGACGGTGGCCAGCGCACGGGGACGTCGGGATCGGCGATCGGCAGCCGTAGCAGTTGCTGCCCGTCCGGGGCGCCGTCCGCCGGGACGAGCACCCGGCGCTCGCCGGTCAGCGGGTGATCCAGCGCTTGCGCCAGGCTGTTGACCGGTGAGGACGGCACCTCGGCGGCGAGCAGCAGCTGCTCCAGCCCGCTCCCCGGCAGCCGTGCGGTGCGCACCTCGAGCAGCTCGTGCAGCTCCTGTCGGTGCCGGACCCGGTCGGCGTTGGTCCGGAACCGGCTGTCGTCCGGCAGTTCCGGCAGCTCCAGGGCCAGGCACAGCCGGCGGAAGATGGCGTCGTTACCGGCCGCGATCATGGCCCAGCCGTCTGCCGTCCGGAACGCTTCGTACGGGGCGGAGATGGCGAACCCGGAACCGCTCGGCCGCGGGGACTCGCCGGTGGCCAGCGCCCCGAGCACCTGGCTCTGCAGGAAGGCCAGACTGGAGTCCACCAGCGTCGACTCCAGGCGCTCCCCGACCCCGGTCCGGTGCCGGCGCTCGATCGCCGCCATGATCGACATCGCCGCCCACATCCCGGTCGAAATGTCGACCAGCGACACCGGCACCCGTGCCGGCTCGTGGCCGGGATGGCCCGTGGCGGCCATGATCCCGCTGAAGGCCTGCAGCACCGGGTCGTACCCGGGCAGCCCGGCGCCGAGCGGCCCCCGACCGTAGGCGGACACGGAGCAGTAGACGAGACGGGGGTTCAGCTGTGACATCTCCTCCCAGGAGAAGCCGAGCCGGTCCAGTTTCCCCGGGCGGAAGCCCTCGATCAGGACGTCGGCCTGGCCGACCAGGGTGCGGACGGCGTCCCGGCCGGCCGGATCGGTGAGATCGACCGCCACGCTGCGCTTGTTGCGGTTGAACGCCAGGTAGGTGGTGCTCGTGCCGTCGACGAAAGGCGGCATGTGGCGGCTGTCGTCGCCGCGGGCGGGTCGTTCGATCTTGACCACGTCGGCTCCGAGATCGGCCAGGATCATCGACGCCATCGGTCCGGCGATCACGTTCGTGAAGTCGACGACCTTCAACCCCTGGTAGGTGGTGTTCACGCCCACCGGGCACCTCCTTCTGCCTCCGCCTCGCGCAACGCCTCGACCACTCCGTTCCGTTCCGGGATCTCAGGAAGGGAGCGGGGTCTCGCGCTCCCGCTTCCACTGCGCCTCGGCCTGCACCCGCGCCGCGGCGGTCGCCGCCTTGCTCTCCTCGGTCTCGTCGATGACGTGCTGGTAGGAGGACAGCACCGGGGCCAGGTGCCCGTTGAACCGCGGCATGACCTCCTCGGCGAAGATCTCGTAGGAGCGCAGGGTCTCGCGCCAGCCGGCGAAGTCGGCACCCTGGAACAGGTACGTACCGAACCCGCCGGTCCGGGCCAGCAGCCGCTCGATCTGCGCCGAGGCCATGTCCGGGGTGCCGATCACCGCCCGCTGCGTCGAGTTGAGCAGCTCGGCCGTGCCCTCGGTCGTGTCGGGGACGTCGATCGCGGACGGGCTGATGTGCGAGAAGTACTTGTACTGCCAGTTGAGCCCGTACTCGCAGTTGGCGATCGCCTTCTCGACGGTCTCCGCCACGTGCATCGGGCCGGCCAGCCGCCAGCGGTCCTTGGCGACCGAGAGCCCGCGGCGGGCGCTCTCCTCCTGCACGATGTCCCAGTGCCGGGGCAGCTGGTCGTTCCCGGTGGGATCAGTGGCCGCGAGCGAGAGCAGACCCAATCCGTAGCGCCCGGCCAGCTTCGGCCCGGACGGTGACACCGTGCCGACCACCGACACCTCGAGGTCGCCGTACGGCCGCAGCTGCAGGACGGCGTCGTCGAGCGCGAACCAGTCCGTCTTGGCCGACACCGTCTCCCCGGCCAGCAGCCGCAGGATGACGTCGAGCGACTCCTCCATCCGCGGCCGCAGCAGCATCGCGTCCATGCCCATCATCCGGGCGTCGGTGGGCAGCTGACCCGGCCCGGCGCCGAACATCACCCGGCCACCGGTCATGTGGGTCAGCTGCACGATCCGCTGTGCCACCTGGAACGGCGAGTGGTACGGCAGCGAGATGACGCCCGTGCCCAGCCGGATCCGCTTGGTCCGCTCCGCGGCGGCCGCGATCAGCAGCTCCGGGGAGGCGACGAGCTCGGCGCCGCCGGAATGGTGCTCGCCGAACCAGATCTCGTCGAACCCGAGCTGGTCGAGATGCTCGGCCAGCTCGATGGTCCGGCGGATGGCCAGGGTCGGGTTCAGCCCCACCACGTTCTGCGGCGGCAGGAAGACCCCGAACTTCAGCGGTGCCGTCTGCACTGGTGCCATCTCTTCACATCTCCCTGTCCGAAGGTCCTGCTGTCGGGTACTTCTCGGGTACTTGTCAGGTACGGCCGGGTGTGAGCCAGGTCGTTCCGGATGCTGGGTCAGGCCGGGGCGAGGTCCAGCAGCGCCCCGGCCGCCGCCACCTGCTCCACCAGGTCCAGGTGCGCGGCCACGGTGCGCACCGACGGCTCGCAGAGCAGGACGTCGGTGCCCGCCGCCGCGTAGGCCGCCAGTTCGTCGGCCAACCGGCCGACGGAGTCCGTGTCCAGCCGGCGGGGGTCGGCGCCGGGGTCGGTGCTCGGGTTCATCAGCCGGGACGTGAGGAACCGGAAGCCGTCGGGCACACCGCCGTTCGGCGCAGCGGCAGCCAGCTGTGCCCGCATGCCGGGGACGTCCGCCGGCATGATCTCGTGCCCGATCCAGCCGTCGCCGAGCCGCACCGCACGCCGTAGCGCCGGTCGCGAGGAGCCGCCGAACACCAGTGGCGGCTCCCGCAGCGGCTGCGGCACCACGTGCACGGGATCGGGCACCGGGAAGACTTCGCCGTCGAACCGGACGGGTGTGCCCCGCCAGCACTCCCGGAGCAGCGCGATCGCCTCCTCCGCTCGCCGGCCGCGGTCGTCGAACGGGACCCCGAGGGCAGCGAACTCCTCGGCGAGCCAACCGACGCCCACACCGCAGATCACCCGGCCACCGGAGAGCAGGTCGAGCGAGGCGATCACCTTGGCCAGCAGCAGCGGGTGCCGGTACGGCAGCACGGTGACGCCGACCCCGAGTTCCAGCCGCCGGGTCACGGCGGCGCAGTAGGCCAGGGAGGTCCAGCACTCCAGCGTGGTCTCGTCCATCGGCCGGGGGTACCGCCCGTCCGGCGTACTGCCGGTGCGGCTGCGCAGCTCGCCGGCCGGGAAGACGAGATGGTCGGCCACCCAACCGGAGTGGAACCCGGCCCCGTCGGCGGCGCTCGCCACCGCGGCCATGCCGGCGCCGGTGACGTCGGCCGCGTGGTACGGCAACCGGATCGCGAGTTTCACCGGTCGCTCCGGCCGTCGTGATCGTCAGGTGCGGGACCGCCGGCCGCCGGACGGTTGAACCGCGGGGTGCGCTTCTCGCGGGCCGCGGCCACGCCCTCCCGCAGGTCCGCCGTACGGAACAGTGCCGAGACCGCCCAGAACCCGGCGGTCGTCGACGACACCAGGTCGTGCGACCAGGACTGGCGCAGTGCGTTCTTGGTGGCCTCGACCGCATGCCGGGGCCGAGATGCGATGGTCGCCGCCAGCGCGACGGCGGCCGGTAGCAGTTCCTCCGGCTCCACCACCCGGTTCACCAGGCCGATCTCCAGAGCCCGTGGTGCGTCGACGATGTCGCCCGTCAGAGCGAGCTCGGCGGCCATCCCGCTGCCGACCAACCGGGGCAGGAACCAGGTGCCGCCGGTGCCCGGGGTCAGCCCGATCCGGACGTAGGTCTCGCCGAGCTTCGCCCGGGTGGAGGCGATCCGCAGGTCGCAGGCCAGCGCCAGGTCCAGGCCGCCGGCCGTGGCGCCGCCGTTGATCGCGGCGATCACCGGGAGCCGGGAGCCGGCCAGCCGGTGCACGACGGGAAACAGCACCCGGGCGTTCAGCGGCTCCTCGGTGACCTCGACGACGTGGTCCAGGTGGTGCTGCAGCAGGTCGAGATCCGCACCGGCGCAGAAGACCGTGCCGGCCCCGGTCAGCACGACCGCCCGCACCGAGGTGTCGGCCTCCAGGTCGTCCAGCGCGGCATCCAGGTCCGCGGCGGACTCCGGGACCACCGCGTTCCCGGACCCCGGCCGGTTCAGCGTCACCACGGCGACGCCGTCGCAGGGGAACTCGTAGAAGAGCGTGGCCAACTCGACCCTGCTCCGCAGGCCTGCCGGTCCCGACGACGCCGTCATCCCTGCCACCTCCTCGGCGACCCGGTCGGCCACCTCTTCCGTCATGATGCTCATCCGGCTCGTCGCCAGGTCCCGGCCAGGCGGGTCAGCCGACATACTCCAGGACGGTCGCGACGGCGACCGCGTAGTCCCCGGACATCCAACCGCCCGTGTTCATCGCCAGGGCCAACCGGGCACCCGGAACCTGCCGTGCGCCGGCCCGGCCGCGGAGCTGGGTGGCCAGTTCGTAGAGCTGGGCGATCCCGGTCGCGCCGATCGCATGGCCCCGGCTCATCAGGCCGCCGCTGGTGTTGACCGGGATCCGGCCGCCCAGTGCGGTGGCACCCGAGCGGATCATGGTGTACTCGTCGCCCGGGGCGCAGAGCCCGATCTGCCCGTACTGGATGAGCTCGGCCGGCGCGGCGGCGTCGTGCAGCTCCACCAGGTCCAGGTCCGCCGGGTCCACGCCGGACCGCTCGAACACCCGGCCCGCGGCGTCCTCCACACAGCTGCCGACCTGGCCGCCACGCAGTTCCGAACCGCGGACCAGCAGCATCGGCCCCGACAACCGGTCCCGCGCGTACTCCTCCGAGCAGAGGATCGCGGCCGCTCCGCCGTCGGTCATCGGCGAGCACATCGGCAGCGTCAGCGGATCGGCGATCACCCGGGCCGACAGCACCTCCTCGATCGTCTGCTCGCGGCGGAACTGGGCCAACGGGTTCATCGAGGCGTGGTGCCGGTTCTTCACCGCCACCCGGGCGAGGTCCTCGACCGTCGCTTCCGTGCGGTCCAGGAACTCCTGGCCCTCCTCGGCGTAGAACTTCATCAACATCGACGAGGTCCAGTCCTCGTCCGGCCCGGACTCGCCGATCTCGTAGATGTCGGTCGCGCCCCGCAGTGCCCGGAAGGACCGCTCCTTGACCTCGTTCGTGAGCTGTTCGGCGCCCACCACGAGCACCACCTCGGACATCCCCCCGGCCACCGCCTGGTAACCGAGATGGAAGGCAGAACTGCCCGATGCGCAGGCATTCTCGACGTTGATGACCGGGAACTGGGCGAAATCGCTCTGCCGGAATGCCACCTGACCGCGGATCATGTCCTGCTGGGTCACGGTCGGCGCGGCCGCGTTCCCGAAGTAGATCTTCTCCACCGACCCCGGATCGATCCCGGCGTCCTTGACGGCCTCCTCCGAGGCCTCGATCGCCATGCTCCGGATGCCCCACCCGGGCGCACGCCGGAAGGGCGTCATGCCGACACCGGCCACGACCACGTTCCGCATCGAAACCCTACTTCCGCCACCGATCGGCGCGGCCGGTCGGACAGCTGTCGCGTCCGCCACGTGACCGTGACGAACAAATGATTGTTCGGAGACTAGCAGGCTGCCCCCGAGGGGGCAACGGACTTGCAGGACAGCCGATCTGGAGTCGGACGCGCTCGACGAACCGACACCGCGCGGACCGAGCAGACCGGACGCCCGGATGTCAGTCGTGCCGGATGGCCCATTCGCCGAACCGGGACTCGTCCTGGTCGGCACCGATGAACACGAGCAGCATCGTGGCCTGCTGGTCGCTCTCGTTGACCCAGGAGTGCTTATCGCCGCAGTGCACGATGCAGTCACCGGCCCGGAGCACCTTGCTCGCGCCGTCGTCGAGATAGAGGGTGAACTCCCCTTCCATGACGTACTCCAGGTCCACCGTCGGGGTGTAGTGCCAGCCGTCGGGCTGGGACACGGCATCCTCGAGACCCGGTGCCAGCGCGGCGCTCTCGGCGATCGCTGCGGGGAGGTCGTCAGGCACCGTCATCCGGGTGGCCGGAGGGTAGCTGAACAGCGTGAACCGGTACCCGCCGCGGCCCGGGAAGTAGCGGCGGTCGGTGCGGTCGGTGCCGTCGTTCGGGACGGTCGGCACCCCGTCCTCGCCGAACAGGTCGATGAGGGTGGCGCCGCCGAGGATCGGCGGCCGGATCCCGTGCACCTGCCGGTCGCTGACGAACACCGACTTCCCGGTCCCGTCGATGCCGGCGACCACCCTGCGGATGCTGTCCATGTGCTCTCCTTCGCGTCGGACGAAACGTGCTGCGGGCGAACGCGTCAGGGACGCGCGCCGCCGTTGACCTCGAGGTACTGCCCGGTGATGTAGTCGGCGTCCGGAGAGGCGAGAAACGCCACCGCGGCGGCGATGTCACGGGGCAGGCCGCGCTCGCCGGCCCGGCCGGCCGGGACCAGCGGGATGTCGGAGAAGAAGACCGCCAGCTGCTCGTCGGTGTAGGACTCGTGGATCTCGGTCCGGATGATGCCGGGACACACGGCGTTGACGGTGATCCCGTCCGGCCCCAGGTTGTGCGAGAGGGTGGCCGTCATCCCGATCAGCGCCGCCTTGGAGGTCGCGTAGGCGGGGTGGGTGGCCGGCCGGCCGTGCAGGGCGGCGATCGACGAGATGTTGACGATCTTTCCCCGGCGCGCCGCCCGCATGCCGGGCAGGCAGGCACGTACGCACCAGAATGCGGCATCGGTGTTGACGGCCATCATGGTCCGCCAGCTCTCGTCGGTGACGTCCTGCGGGTCGCACGGTGCGCTGATCCCGGCATTGTTCACCAGCACGCCGACCGGCCCGAGCTGATCCCGGATCCGCGCGACACCTGCTGTCACGGCGGTGGAGTCGGTGATGTCGACGGTGTCGACCAGACCCTCGAACCCGTCGCCGGCGGACAGTTCCGCCAATCGGTCGCCGTCCACGTCCCAGTACGCGACGAGCGCTCCTTCGGCGTGCAGCCGTTCCGCGATCGCGCGCCCGAGTCCCCGTGCGGCTCCGGTCACCAGTGCGACCTCGCCCTGCAGCCGACGCAGGGGCACCACCGCGGGCGCGGTCATGTCCGCGCCGCCACGCCGGCGCCGCCGTCGACCACGAGCGTCTGGCCGGTGATGTAAGCGGCGCCGACGGAAGCCAGGAAGACCACCACGGCGGCCACGTCCTGCGGGGTGCCCAGCCGGCCCATCGGCACCCAGGACTCCATGTCGGACAACCGGTTCGCCCGGGCCGCCATCATCCGGGCCTCGAAGCCGGCGGTACGGATGTAACCGGGCGCCACGGCGTTGACCCGGATCCCGGCCGGCGCCCACTCCACCGCCAGCGCCCGGGTCAGCCCGATGACCCCGGCCTTGGCCGCGGAATAGCTGGCCCGGCCTGGCATCCCGGTCACCCCGGCCAGCGAGCTGATGTTGACCACCGCAGGATCCGGGGACCTGGTGAGCGCCGGGTGTGCCGCGCGGCAGCACCGCATCACACCCGACAGGTTCACCTCCAGCGAGGATGCCCAACGCTCGTCGGTGATCTCGGCGGAGATGTCACCGACCGGCAGGCCTGCGTTGTTGACCAGCACGTCGATCCGGCCGAACGCGGCCAGCGCCGCAGCGACCATGGCGTCCACCGCAGCGGTGTCGGTGATGTCGGCCGTCACCGGGAGCGCCGCGGGACCCAGCGCACCGGCCACCCGGGCCGCGCCGTCGGCGTCCCGGTCGGCGACCACCACCCGGTACCCGGCCGCCACGAACGCGCAGGCGGTCGCCTCGCCGAGTCCGCTGCCGCCTCCCGTCACCAGGGCGACCCTGCTGTCGGTGGCAGCGGGACCGGCGGTCGTGGCGCTCAGAGCCCCATCTCCTTGGCGATGATGGTCCGCTGGATCTCCTGCGTGCCGCCGCCGACCATGCCGTGCTTGGCCTCCCGGAAGTACCGTTCCATGTCGTACTCGGCCATCTGCGAGTAGCCGCCGAGGGCCTGCATGCCGTTGGTGGCGATCTTGAAGGCGATCTCCGCGGCGAAGGACTTGGCCATCGACACGTCCTTCACCGCGCGCTGCCCCTTGAGCATCTTCGACGCGGCGCTGTAGACGAGCAGGCGGGCGGCGCACAACTCCGCCTCGTTCTCCGCCATCCGGTGCTTGAGCACCTGGAAGGAGGAGAGCGGACGGCCGAACTGGTGACGCTCCTTGGTGTACCGCACGGTGTCGTCCAGCGCGGTCCGGGCGTTGCCGACGTAGGACGCGGCGAGCGAGAGCCTTTCGTACTCCAGGTGTTCGCCGACGTACTCCCAGCCCTTCCCCACCTCGCCGAGGGTGTTCGACACCGGCACCCGGACGTCGTCGAAGAAGAGCGAGGTGGTGCCGAGGCTGCGCCGCACCTGGGTGTTGAGCTTGTGGACGGTCAGGCCCGGGGTGTCGTTCGGCACCAGGATCATGCTCAGGCCGGCGTAGCGCTCCGATCCGGTCCGGGCCATCAGCGTGATGGTCGTGCCCGGGTGGTGGGCGCCGGAGCACCAGGTCTTCTGGCCGTTGATCACCCACTCGTCGCCGTCGCGCACCGCCGAGGTGGTCATCGAGGCGGCGTCCGACCCGGCGTTCGGCTCGGAGATGCTGATCGCGAACTTCTGCGTGCCGGCCAGGAAGGCCGGCAGGTACTTCGCCTGCTGCTCGGGGGTGCCGTGCCGGGCGATGTTCCCGGCGGTGAACATCCCGGTCATGATGCACGCCGCGGTGTCCAGGCTGAACTTCGCGATGGCCTCGCAGAAGATCGCGTACATCACCGGGTCGGCGGCGAACCCGCCGACCTCCTCGGGCAGGATCAGTCCCAGCCAACCGTTCTCGGCGAACTTCTGGTACACCTCGGCCGGGAACTCCCGGGCCTCGTCGTGCTTGCGGGTGTACTCGCGGCCGACCTCGTTCTCCATGAAGTCGTGCAAGGTGTCGTGCCACAGCTGCTGCTCGGCATCGAACGAGTAGTCCATCCTGCCTTCTCCCTGCCGTGCCCCGGCACACCGTCGTTCCGGGGACTGTCCCTGCCGCGACCCGGCGCACCGGGCCCGGGTCCCGGAGCGCCGGGCCTGCGGTCCATGATAGAGAACAAATGGTTGTTCGGACAGTGGGCGGATGCGACCCTGCCCACCGTGCGTGGCGCCGGGCACCACGCACTCCGCTCAGGTCCGATCGGGCCCGGGCTCCTCGAGATGTGCCCGCAGGGCACGGTCCTCGTCCCGCCACCAGCCCTTGCGACGGGCATAGGCCAGCATGCCCTCCCACTGCGAGCCCGGCCCGGTGTCCACCCCGGCCGCGTCCACCATGGCGACCAGAGCGGCGCTGCGGATCCAGGCGTGACTCCCCTCCAGCTCACCGAGATCCGCGGCGCGCAGCGCGGTGTCGATCCGCTCCGCAGCCAGTCCGGCGGCCGGCCGGACCGCGAACGCGGTCATCTCACCGGGGCGGTCCAGCCCGACCGCGCCCGATGGGTCGATGGTCACCTCCACGGCGTCCTCCTGTCCCTTCCACTGCTGCTGATCATTCCCCGTCCTTTCCCCGGCGGACGTTCACCCCTCTGGCGATCGGCGCTGTCACCGCGTCGCCGCCTCACCGCATCACCGCATCACCGACCCGAGCTCCGCGGAACGCCGGCAACCGCCGGGCCCCGACCAGCACGGAGGTCGCCGCGACCAGGTGCGCCGCCGCCATCACCGACCAGGCGGCCCCGAACGACGTCGCCCCGGCCAGTGCACCGAAGGCGACCGGCCCGATGACACCGCCGATGAAGTAGCCGATCTGGACCACCCCCGACGCCTGCGCCACGTCGTCCGGGTACCGGCTCATCACCCCGTGGACCAGCAGGCTCACCCACGACCAGCCGGGAACGAGGACCAGCACCAGCCCGGTCACGAAACTCCACGGCGCCGGGACCGCGAGCAGCACGAATCCCACCGCACCCAGCGTCAGCATGGCCCCGCAGAGCGGGAACGGATCGATCCCCCGGCGGTCGACCAGCACCGCCAGCAGGATCCGGAACAGCACCGATCCGGCCGCGCCGGCGGACACGCCGACCGCTGCCGTGGCCACATCGACCCCGCCCGCCGGCGCCGCCACCACCAGGAACGCCGTCGCCGCACCGACGGCCAGGTTGCCGCCCAGCACGCCGGTCATCATCACCGCCAGCGGTCCCAGCCGGGCCCGCCCGCGCGGTGGTACGCGGTCGGTCCGGTCCACCTCGGTCCGGGCCCGTCGCCCGGTCCCGCGGACGCAGGCCACCAGCACCAACGCGGCCGCGCCGGCGAGCAGGTACGCGGTACGCCAGCCGAGCTCGACGGCCAGGGCGTGCCCGGCCGAGCCGGCCACCGCCAGCGCCGTCACCGGGCTCGCACTGGCCACCGCGAAGGCGAACGCCCGGCGGCGGATCGGTACCCGGCCCATGATCACCACGTTGACCGCGGGGGTGGCCAGGGCCGGGGTGAGTCCGACCAGGGCGAGCGCCAGGCACAACGCAAGGGCCGAGTGCGAGACCAGCACCACCAGCACCGATCCCGCTGCCGCGGCGGTCCCGGCGACCCGCAGCGCGGCGGCCGCCGAGCGGTGCCGCAGCAGCGATGCCAGCGGGAAGGCGCTCACCGAGGCGACCAGCCAGTACGCCGAGAACGCGATGCCGATGGCCACCGGGCCGAGCGGGAAGTCGCGGCCCATCTCCCCGGCGGCCGCCGCCACCATGAAGCTCGGCAGGATGCAGGCGGCGTTGAGCAGCACGGCCACCGCCACCTGGGCCGCGCCGGTCGCCGTGTCCGCGGCAGCCGGCGTCACGGCCCGCGGGGGATCGACCGTCAGCGCGCCATCCCGCCGTCCTCCGGCCACTGGTCGACCGCGGCCAGCGCCTCGCTGACCAGGCCGTAGCCCAGCCGGTCGGTCATCATCTGCTTCAACGGCTGCACCAGCGACAGCCGGGCGTACCGCCGGGTCAGGAACGGCTTGGCAGCGATCGTCGCCGCGATCTCCAGCGCGCGCGGCAGCAGGTCCTCCGCCTGGTGCACCTCGTTCACCACGCCCCAGTCCAGGGCCGTCCGCGCGTCCAGCAGCTGCCCGGTCAGCAGGAAGTAGCGGCCGCGGTTCGGGCCCAGCACGTGCGGCCAGACGATGTGCGCGCCGTCCCCCGGCACGATCCCGGACATGAAGTGCGGCATGTCCTGGAAGGTTGCCGTCTCCGAGGCCAGCACGATGTCCGACAGCACCGGGATCTCCGGATGGATGATGGCCGGGCCGTTCACCGCAGCGATCACCGGGACCTCGATGTCCAGCAGGTTCCCGAGCAGCTTGCGGCCCTCGAAGACGGTCGCGTCCCACTCGTTGGCGTTGGACAGCTTGAAGCTGCCCGGATCGATGTTGCTGCAGTACGAGTCACCGGTGCCGGTGAGGACCACGACGTGGTTGTCACGGTCCGCGGCGATGTCGGCGAAACAGTAGGCCGACTCCTCGTGCGAGGGGCCGCTCCAGACGAACTCACCGCCCCCGGTGTGGAAGCGGACGACGAGGATCCCGTCGTTGCGCTCCAGTGCGATGTTGTCGTACGCGTGCTGGTAGTCCGAGAACTTCGGTGTCACCCGGGCCATGGCTGTGTGTCTCCTCCGCTGCTGGTGGCTGGTCGTCGAACGGTGCTGTTCCGGGGATGTCGGCCCGTCAGGCCGGCACGGAGCGGGCGGTGGTGTGCCGGTTGACCGGTCGGGCCAGCCCCAGGTTCTCCCGCAGCGTGGTGCCCACGTAGTCCTCCCGGATCAGGCCGCGGCGGCGCAGGATCGGCACCACCAGCTCGACGAAGTCGGTGACACCCTCCGGCACGTGGGAGATCTGCAGGATGAACCCGTCGGCGGCGCCGGTCTCGTACCACTCCTGGAACTCGTCCGCGGCGGCCTCCGCCGACTTCGGGTAGATGTTCGTGCCGTTGAACCCGTACACGAGCTGGCGCATGGTCAGTTTCTCGTCGCGGGCCTTGTTCAGCATGTACTCCTGGTGGGCCCGGGGCATCCCGTGCGAGGCGTCCGGCAGTTCGATCTCCGGCACCAGCTCGTCCAACGGGTAACCGGACAGATCCATGCCGAAGTACATCTCGGCGAAGGTGCGGGACACGTCGTCGTCCAGCAGCCGCTGCATCTGCTGGTACTTCTCCTCGGCCTCGTCCTGCGTCCGGCCGATGACGGGGTTGATCGAGGCCAGTACCTTGATGTCGTCCGGATCGCGACCGGCGTCCGCGGCCCCGGTCTTGATGGCCTGGTAGTAGTCGCGGGCCCGCTCGATGCTGGAGTTGATGGAGAAGAGCAGCTCCCCGTTGCGGGCGGCGAAGGCGATGCCGTCCTTGCTGGCGCCGGCCTGGCAGATCACCGGATGGCCCTGCGGCGGCCGTTCCATGTTCAGCGGTCCGGCGACCTTGAAGTGGGAGCCCTCGTGTCCCAGCTTGTGGAACCGGTCGGCGTCGAAGAACTGCCCGGTCTCCTTATCCCGGAGCACTGCGTCGTCCTCGTAGGTGTCCCACAGGCCCTTGACCACGTCCAGGAACTCCTGCGCGCGGGCGTATCTCGCCGGCCGGGGCGGGATGTGGTCGAGCCCGTAGTTCTGCGCCTGGTCGTCGGTGTAGGAGGTGACCACGTTCCAGCCGATCCGGCCGCCCGAGATGTGGTCCAGCGACCCGATCTGCCGGGCTAGGTTGAACGGCTCGCTGAATGTCGTCGAGGCTGTAGCGACCAGGCCGATCCGCGAGGTCACGGCAGCGAGAGCGGCGGTGAGCGTGATGGTCTCGAGCCTGGCACCGCGCGCGGTGCGGGCCAGGTACTCGTCCGGCAGCGGCCAGGCGTCCAACCGGTCGCCGAGGAAGACCACGTCGAACTTGGCCCGCTCGCAGTCGAGCGCCATCCGCCGGTAGTTGTCGAAACTCATGATGTCGTCGCCGGTGCTCCCGGGCAGCCGCCACGCCCCGTGGTGGTGTCCACCGGGCCAGAGGAAGGCCGCCCAGACCGCCGGGCCCTTGCGCTGCGCCATCTTTCCACTCCTCCACTCACTCCCCCGTCCGACATGGCAGGGGACGACTCGACCGACCTGGCGGTCAGGATGCGACAGGTCCGGCCGCTTCCAGGTAGCTGGCCTCGATCTCGGCCACCCGGTCGGCGACCTCGGCCGTCGGCCCGCTGAGTACGACCGCGCCACGCTGCATCACGTAGACGTGGTCGGCGATCCGCATGGCCTGCTCGACGTGCTGCTCGACCAGCACCACCCCGACGCCGTCGTCGGCGGCGGCCCGGACCGCGGTGAGCAGCCGGGCCACCACCAGCGGTGCGAGGCCGAGCGAGAGCTCGTCGATCAGCAGCAGTCTCGGGGTGCGTGCCAGCGCACGGCCGAGGGTGAGCATCTGCTGCTCGCCGCCCGAGAGCAGCCCGGCGCGCCGGCGCAGCAGCGGTCGCAGCTCGGGGAAGAGCTCGAGCGCCTGCCCGGCGTCGGCCCGGCCGACCCGCAGGTTCTCCTCGACCGTCATCTCCATGAAGACGGACCGCTCCTCGGTGACGAAGCCGACGCCGGACCGGGCTCGCCGGTGCAGGCCCGCGGGTGCCGGTCCCCCGAACAGCGCCACCGATCCCTGCAGCGCGGGCAGCTCACCCGCCAGGGCGAGCAGCGTGGTGGTCTTACCGGCCCCGTTCGGGCCCAGCAGCACCACCACCTGCCCTTGCGTCACCGAGAGGTCGAGATCCTTGACCACCGGGCGACCGGCGTATCCGGCCGAGAGTCCCTGGGCCTCCAGCAGTACCGTCACCGTCATGCCTCCTGTCCGGCCGTGACCGGCACCGGGCCGGCGGAGCCGCCGGCGGGGCGGGCCGTGGACTGCTCGCCGAGATAGGCCCGGATCACCTCGGGGTCGGCCCGGACCTCGTCCGGGGTACCGCTGGCGATCTGCCGGCCGAAGTTCAGCACGACCACCTTGTCGCACAGCCCCATCACGAAGGCCATGTCGTGCTCGATGACCAGGACACCCAGCCCCCAGGCGTCGGCGAGCCGGCGGACCACCCGTGCCAGTTCCAGGGTCTCGCCGGAGCTCAGCCCGGCGGCCGGTTCGTCCAGCAGCAGGACGGACGGCTGGGTGGCGATGGCCCGGGCGATCGCCACCAGCCGGCGACGGCCGTAGGACAGGTCGCTGACCACCGTGTCCAGGCTGTCCACCAGATCCAGCTCGCAGACGGCGGCGACCGCGGCCGGCGAGAGCGGACTGCGGCTGGGGGCCACCAGGTCCTTGACGTACGACGCGGCGGCGCTGGGATCGGAGGCCACACCGAGGTTCTCGCGCACGGTGCTGCTCTCGAACAGCTCGAGGGACTGGAAGGACCGGCTGACCCCGGCTCGGGTGCGCCGGTGCACCGGCCAGCCGTTCATCGACTCGCCGTTCAGCGAGACCGACCCCTCCGCGGGCGGCACGAAACCCGTCACGGTGTCGATCAGCGTCGTCTTCCCGGCGCCGTTGGGCCCGATCAGACCGACGATCTCGCCCGGCGACACGGTGAGGTCCGCACCGGCGACAGCGGTGACACCGCCGAACCGGACCACGACGGACTCCACCGCCAGGGTGGCCGGCGGCACGGTGTGCGGGGTCGCAGGCGGCAGTTGCTCCTTCGCGGTCCGGGCCGGTCGATGCCGCCGGAACCGGGCCTTCACCGAATCGATCAGGTGCAGGTTGGTCCGGATCATGCCGTCCGGGTTCATCAATGCGAACAGCAGCACCGAGAGCCCGGCGATGCTCATCAGCCAGGCCGGGGAGGCGTCCGGGAAGATCGAGTGGATGACCCAGGATCCGAATCCGCCGTTGACCAGGGTGCCGCCGGTCGGTGCACCGGCGATGTACCCGACGCCGCCGATGAAGCTGTACCCCACGGCCAGCACCGACTGGATCGGGTCGAACTCGCTGTAGAGGATCGTCGGGTTGCGGAAGGCAAGGGTGATGCCGCCGACGCCGGCCACCACGGCGGCGACGCAGAACGCGTAGAGCTTGACCCGCACCACGTCGACACCGAGCGCGGAGGCGGCTCTCTCGTTGGTCCGGACGGCGATCATCCGGCGTCCGGAACTGCCGCGGCGGATGTTCGCCACCACGATCGCGCAGAGCACCAGCATCACCAGCACGAACACCGCCCAGCGGCGCGGGTACAGGATCGTGTCCAGGTCCAGCCCGAAGAGTGACTGGGGACCGACGGGCGTGCCGTCGTAGCCGCCGGTGAGGGAGCCGTTCGCGAACACGAGGGCCGAGACGCAGGATCCCAGGCCGAGTGTCACGATGGCCAGGTCGATGCCCCGGGTCCGCAGCGCGGGCAGGGCGAACAGACCGCCGACCACCAGCACCGCGGCCAGCCCGGCGAGCACGGCCACCGGGAACGGGAAGCCGGCATCGACCACCAGCCGGCCGGCGACCAGCGCGGCGACTCCGCCGAGGGCCACCTGCGCCAGCGACAACTGGCCGGTGTAGCCGAGCAGCAGCACCACCGACAGCAGGACCATGCCCCAGCTCGCGGTCACGCCGAGTGCGACCACCAGCGACTCCGGGAACACCAGGAGGAACAGCAGGATGCCGACGGCGGTCACCCCCACCACCCAGGGCCAGCTGATCCGGCCGGTGCCCAGCGTGGGCAGTGTCTGCTTGCCGGTGCTGCGGGCGGGCACGCCCTGACCCCGCACCACCAGGAGCAGCAGGATGACCAGGAACGGCACCGCCTGCATGGCGCCGGGCACGAAGTCGACGTACCGGGAGACCAGGGACTGCAGGACGCCGATGATCATGGCGCCGCCGAAGGTCCACCAGAAGGACGAGAGCCGGCCGATCAGGGCGGCGGCGAGCACCGGGATCACCAGCAGCGGCATGGCGTCGACGGTGACCCCGACCAGCGGCGCGATCAGGATGCCGGCGATTCCGGCGACCGCCCAGCCGACGCCCCAGGTCAGGCCACCGAGCAGGTGCGGGGACCAGCCGAGGGTGGCGGTGGCACGCTGGTTCTCGGCGTTCGCCCGGATCGCCAGCCCGAGCGCCGACCGGCGGCCGGCCAGCCACAGCACGGTGGTGAGCACGAGCGCGATCACCAGGAGCAGGATCTTGTCCAGGCCGACCGAGACGCCGGCGACGGTGACCAGGGTGGTCGGCAGGTCGGAGTCGAGGGTCTTCGGGAACGCCCCCCAGATGAGGAGCGCGACACCCTGCAGCAGCATGAAGATGCCCAGGGTGCTGATCACCCGGGCCAGGGCGGAGGCGCGGCCGAGCGGCCGCATGATCACCTGGTAGGTGCCCCAACCCAGCAGGCCGCAGACCCCGACGGTGGCGACCATGGCCAGTGCGGTCGGAACGCCCCAGTCGACCCGGAGCTGCCAGTAGATGTAGGCGGCGAGCATGGCGACGGCGCCGTGCGCGAAGTTGATCACCCCGGAGCCGCGGTAGATCAGCAGCATGCCCTGCGCGAGCAGGGTGTAGGCGGTGCCGATGCCGAGGCCCAGCAGCGCGAACTGGATGGCGGTGGTCATGTCACCTTCCCAGGATCGTTCGGGTGGTCCGGATGTCGGGACCTGTCGGCGGGCGGATGGTGCGGGTCGTCACCGGACGCCGGTGAGCGGTTCCTCGATCTCGGGCTGGTCCGCGTCCACCTGGACGCCGCCCTCGTAGGTCACCACCCGGTAGGTCGAGGACGGCAGTCGCGGGAACGCGCCGAGTGCGGCCGTGCCGAGCTCGGCCGGGCTCCAGGTCAGCAGACCGGCGACGTCCACGTCCTTGGCGGACTTCAACGCCGCGCTCATCGACTCGGCGGTGACCGGGCCGGTGATGGTCTTCGCGACGGCCGCCGCCGCCTGGAAGGCCAGCCAGGTGTTCAGGCCGGCGGCCCGGCGCAGTCCCGGGTCGCCGTCGGCAACACCGGTGGCCGTCAGCTGCTCGTTCCACTGTTTCACCGCGGCGTCCTGGTCGTCGTGGATGCCGGGCAACGGGCTGAGCACCCAGATCCCGTCGGCCGCCTCGCCGATCGCCTGCGCCTCGGCCTCGCCGAAGGAGAACACCGTGCCCGCCAGCTGCACGTCCAGCGCCATCCCCTTGACCGCTTTGTACATGCCCTGCAGACCGGTCGGTCCGAGCATCACCAGCGCGGAGTCGACGCCGAGATCCTTGAGCTGCTGGGCGTACGGCGCGTAGTCGGTGACCCCCTGCGCCGGGATCTTGACCTCCCCCGCGGTCGGCATCCCGGACACGGCGATCGCCTTGTTCACGATCTCGACCTGTGCGGCGGTCGCGGCGAAGTCCAGTGCCACCACCGCCATCTTCTTCTTCCCCGCAGCTTTGAACGCGTAGGGCGCCGCGGTGAAGGCGCCGTAGTTGCCTTCGTGCAGCGGATAGGACACCGGATTCTCGTAGTCGATGGCGCCGCCGGCCGGCAGGTTCCCGATGTTCGGGATCCCGGCGGCCTCGAGGATCGGCATGCTCTGGCTGGAGTAGATGTCCACCTCGCCGACAACCGCTGCCACGCCCTCGGTCTGGGCCTTGCGCGCGCAAGCCGCGGCCTGGTTCGCGTCACCCTGGGTGTTGCAGAACTGGTAGCTGATCTGCTTGCCGTTGATACCCCCGGCCTTGTTGATCGCCTCGACGGCGGCCTTGGCCCCGGCGTCCACGTCCGGGTAGTTCGTCAGGGCCGAGCCCACCGCGGCGATCGACATGAACTTCACCGTGTCACCGGAAGCTGCTGCACCACCGGACGTCCCACCGGCGGAGTTCTCCTGGCCGCAGGCGGCCAGCGAGCCGGCCAGCACCACTGCGACGGCACCTCGCACGGCGGAACGGCGGAGAGCCGCGGATCCGAGCATCGTTGCTCCTTCTCCAAACAATTGTTTGTTTTCTCATGGTGACACACCGGCATGCTGTGCCACAAGACACTTCGGTCAACTACTGCGCGTGCCCCGGACCCGACGGGCCGGGAGCCGGCCGCCCGGCGTGAGCGGCCGGCACCCGGCCCGTTGCCGGACTCAGCCGGAGGTGCTGCGGCGCGGATCGACCACCAGCGGGCGGTCGTAGGAGGGGTCGGACCGGTCCCGGGCCGGCTGCGGCCCGGTCCGCATCGCCTCGATCACCTGCGGCGCCAGGCCTTTCACCGCGGTCATCGCGCTCTGGTCGAGGTGCTCGGGGACGGCGTCGAGCTGCGCCCAGTCCCGCAGGCACACCCGGGCGGCGATCGCCCACCGACCGTCGCGCTTCTCGAAGCGGTCCATGTAGCGGCCGCCACCCATGGTCAGCGGCTTGCCCTCCCGGTTCAGCCCGACGAACATGTAGTACGACTCGGTGTGTGCGACGTCGCCGTCGAGGTCGATCGAGATGTTGAAGATGGCGTGCTGGTGCGAGACATGGGTCGTCGTGTGCATCCCGATGGCCCAGTCGGCGAACGCCTCGGCGGTCCCGATGAAGACACCGTGGTCGTCGATCGCGTCCGGGTGGTACACCGACAGCAGGAGATCCCGGTCCAGCCGGTCGACGCCCCGGGAGTACCGCATGAGCACGTCGCGGATGGCCGACCGGTCCTGCAGGTCGGCGACGATCGCGTCCAGTTCCTCGAGAGTCCTTGCCATGACCGGTCTACCCGGCCGCCGGTGCGGCCACGCCGCCACCGATCCTGCGGCCTGAGCCTTCCCAGTACTTCTCCCGGAGCTCGCGGCGCTGCACCTTGCCGTAGCCGGACAGCGGCAGCTCGTCCATGAACTCCACGCTCTTGGGCTTCTTGTAACCGGCCAGGTGCGCGGCGCAGTGCTCGATGATCTCGCGCTCGGTGAAGGTGCGGCCGCGCTCGGGCATCACCACGGCGTGCACCGCCTCACCCCAGTAGTCGTGCGGGATACCCAACACGACACAGTTGGCCACACCCGGGATCTGGGTGATGACCTCCTCGACCTCACGCGGGTAGACGTTGTTGCCGCCGGAGATGATGACGTCCTTGGCACGGTCCAGCAGGAAGAGGTAGCCCTTCTCGTCGAACATGCCGATGTCGCCGGTGTGCAGCCAGCCGCCGCGCATGGTCTCGGCGGTGGCCTCCGGGTTGTTCCAGTAGCCGAGCATGACCATGTCGCCGCGGGCCACGATCTCGCCGACCTGGCCGGGCGGCAAGAGGTTGTCGTCGGCATCGACGATCCGCGCCTCCACATCGGTGCGGGTGATACCCGCCGAGCCGACCCGTGCATCGCCGGCGGCCAGCAGCTCGGCATGCTGCCGTGCCGACAACCAGGAGATGGTGATCGGCGCCTCGCCCTGGCCGTAGATCTGGACGAACACCGGCCCGAAGGTCTCGATCGCCTGCTTGAGCTGCTCCACGTAGATCGGCGCGCCGCCGTACAGCACCGCCCGGAGCGAGGACAGGTCGTAGCTGCCCGGCACGAACTCGTCCAGCATCGCGATGATCTGGGTGGGCGCGACGAACGCGATGTGCCCCACCCGCAGTCGCTCGATTTCGGCGAACAGCGCGTTCGGGCTGAAGCTGCCGGCCGGCATGATCGCATTGGTCGCACCCCGGGCGATGGCCGGCATCGCCACGATCCCGCTGCCGTGCGACATCGGTGCCGCGTGCAGCACTACCTCCCCGGGCTCGATCGGGTGCACGTCGGCGAGGTAGTTCATCAGCACCGCGGTGGCGGTGCGGTGCGACCAGGTCGCACCCTTCGGCCGTCCGGTGGTGCCGGAGGTGTAGAACAGCCAGCACGGATCGGTCGGCGCGACATCTATGACGGTGGAGAGCTTCTCGATGCCGGTGGCCAGGTCCTCGAACAGCAGGTGGCCCTCCGCCGGTGCCAGTCCGACCCACCACTCGACGCCCGGGAAGGCATCGCGGTGCGCCGCCAGACCCTCCGCGAAGTCCGGGTCGTAGACCAGCACGCGGGCGCCGGAGTTCTCCGCGATGTAAGCGATCTCGCGGGGATGCAGCCGCGCGTTGACCGGCACCACGACCAGGCCGGCGGCGAAGCAGGCGTAGATGGTCTCCAGGATCCGTGGGCTGTTCTGGAGGACGAAGGCGACCCGGTCCCCGGGTGCCAGGCCCAGAGCCCGGAGGCCGCCGCCGACCCGCAGCACCCGGTCCAGGAACTCGGTGTAGGTGCGCTGCTCGGCACCGTGGATGTAGGCGGGGTTCTCACCCCACTGGCGGGCCGACTTCTCGAGGAAGGACGCGACGTTCATCCGCGGCCGTCAGCTCGCCCGCCGACGGAACCAGGCGATCGGCCGGTCGTCGTCGGGCGTCGGGACGTACTCGAGCAGGTCGTCGCAGCGGAAACCGGACCAGTCGCCGTCCTCGTCGGCGATCAGCCGGCCGAGCAGCTGCACGCCCTCGTCCAGCTTCACCACGGCGAGCGCGTAGGGCAGGTCGTCCTCGAACCCGATCGGGGCACCGATCCGGGAGACCGTGAACGAGTGCAGTACCCCGTGGCCGCCGGCGGGCTGCCACTCCCACTGCTCGCTCTGGCAGTTCGTGCACGCGTACTTCGGGTAGAGCGTGAGAGTGCCGCAGTCCGGGCACTTCTGGATCAGCAGTTCGCCGCGGCGCAGCCCGTCGCGGTACTCGTCGGTGAGGATGTCGGCCATCAGCGGGTCGCCGCCTTCTCCAGCAGCAGCACCTGCGAGTCCATGTAGCTCCCTCCGGAACCGCCGACGATGCAGCGGTCCACCTTCTCGATCTGTCGTTCGGATTCCGCTCGGCCGAGCATCTGCCGGATCCCCTCCGCCAGCAGGGCGGTGCCGCCGCCGACACCTGTGTGTCCGGCGGAGAGCAGGCCACCGTTGGTGTTCAGCGGGAACTCACCGCCCGGACCGGTGGACTGCAGGATCCACCGCGCACCCTCGCCCGGCTTGCACAGGCCCATGCCCTCCGCCGCGATCGCGGTGACAGCCGCGTAGCTGTCGTAGATCTCGCCGAAGTCGGCGTCCTCCGGCCCCCATCCCGACTGCTCGTAGGCACGCTCGGCCGCGATCTTCCAGCCGAGCACCGAGAGCTCGGTCTCCTGGCCGATGCTGTAGTGGCTCACGCACCCGCCGGACCCGGCGATCCGCACGCCCGGGATGCCACGCCGTTTCGCCTCGCCCGCGGTGGTCATCACGAACCCGACACCGCCGTCGGCGAGCGGCGGGCACTCGAGGGCGCGGAGCGGGTCGGAGATCATCTTGGAGGCGAGCACCTGCTCGACGGTGAGCGGCTTGTGGCCGAACATGGCATTCGGGTTGAGCTGCGCCCACTTGCGCAGGGACACGCAGACCCCGGCCATGTCCTCCGGGCTCGAGCCGGAGTCGACCATGTAGCGCTGCTGGATCAGCGCGCCGATCGCGTTGAAGTGCAGGCCCACCGGGCGTTCCCATTGCTTCGGGATGCCGTTCCAGCTCAGCATGGTGATCATCTGTGCCAGGTCCGCCGAGCCCCAGAGCTCGGCCTGCAACACCAGCACGTTCTTCGCGTGACCGGCGCTGAGCAGGCCGGAGGCCACCCGCACCGCGTTGTCCGAGGTCGACCCCCCGGAGTGGACCATGAAGTTCGCCTTGGCGTGCTTGTTGAGACCCAGCTCCTCCACCATGCGGGAGAAGATCAGGTCGGCCTGCTCGTCGAAGGAGTGCAGGTTCGGGATCAGCAGCACGGTGTCGATGTCGGCCGGCTTCATCCCCGCGTCCTTCAGTGCGCGGACCCCCACCTGGGTGAGGGCCTGCACGTGGGTGCGGTCGGGGAACTTGCCCGACTTGATCTCGCCGACGCCGACGAACACCGGATCATTGTCGGCGCCGGGCACGATGTGCAACGCCGTGCCGGTGGTCGGGGGCGGGGCTGGGACTGATGGGGTCACGGGCGGACTTCCTCCGAACGACAACGGGACTGGACGAACGATCGCACCGGGGTGCGGGAACTGTGAGAGGCGGGACCGCCACGCCGGGGTGGCGGGTGGTCGGGTGCTGCGGCAGATGGCGGTGGATGACCGGCGGCGCCGGGGTGGTCCCGCGGCGACGCAGCACCGGGGGACGATCGGGCCCGGGCTCGCGCCCGGCGTCCTGCACTCATCTTCGAGCCTCCGAACAAGTATTTGTTTTGATACTCGGGGCAGGTGGATGGGCTGTCAAGGCCGAACCCGTGCGCACCTTCCCACAAGGCTGCCGGACAGCAGGTGACGACGCCTCGCCGACGGCCTTGCGACGACCCCTCCGGCCGGCCACCCACCGGCCCCACCTGCTGCGGCACGGTTGGTACCACCGTGGCAGCCGCGACCCGAGCTGCAGCCCGCCGACAGTCGGAGTGACGCCCGTCACCCAGCTCCCCGACGACCGCCGCTCGGCGGTGCCCTGCGAGATGTTCTGCACAGCAGTTCCTCTCGACACAGGTGCCGACTCCCGCATCACAGGACCGCTCTCCGAACTACCATTTGTTTCCGGCAGGCCTTACCATCGAGGTCGACCTGCCGCCGTGCGCCGGGTCGCTGTGTTCTGGACGAGGAGGTTCGGGTCATGCGGAAGTCCGACGGGACCGTGCTGCACGCCGTGGCGGCGTTGCGGGCCGGCCAACCGGTGGTGCTGATCGACGACAGCGGTCCCGAGTGCGTGGGCGCCGTCACCGCAGCGGGCGAGCACACCACGCCCGAGGTGGTGGCGTTCTCGGTGCGTCACGGATCCGGGTTCCTCACCGTCGCGGTGACCGGTGCCGATGCCGACCGGTTCGGGCTGGTGCCGATGGATCCGGCCGCTGCTCCCGGGTCGCGGGGCTACACCGTCAGCGTGGACGCGCTGGGCGGGGGCACCGGGATCTCCGCGGAGGACCGCTCGCTGACCGTCCGCACCCTGGCCGACCCGGCCGGGTCGTGCCTGGACCTGTCCCGGCCCGGACACGTCGTCCCGATCCGGGTCGCCGATGACGGCACCGCCTCGCACCGGGCCCTGCCGGAGGTCGCCGTCGGCCTCGTCACCGCCGCCGGTCTGCGGCCGGTGGCCGCGCTCACCGCCCTCGTCGGCGACCTGGCCCCGGGCGGACTGCCCGGGCGCGACGGCCTCGAGGCCTTCGCCGCCGAGCACGACCTGTGCGCGGTGACGGTCGACGAGGTCGTGTCGTTCCTGGCCACCCCACGCGTGGTGGCGTTGCGCGGCAGCACCCTGCGCACCGACCGGCACGAGGTCCGGGTGCAGGCGTACCGCGACGTGCGTGGCGGACCGGTGCACAGTGCGACGATGTGGGGTGAGCTGCCCGAGCACGGCGCGGCGGTGCACATCCACGTCGACTGCCCGCAGGAACACCTGCTCGGCGGGGTGCTGTGCGGCTGCCGGTCACGTCGCGACGCCGCGATCCGGGCGTTGGAGTGGTCGGGTTCGGGCGCACTGGTGCGGGTGGCCGTCCGGGCTCCGGAGGATGCGATCGCCACCTGGTGCGCCGCCGGCGCCGACCCGGACCGCGCCGCGCACGTGGCCACCGCTGCGGCGATCGTCGCGGAGCTGGGTCTCGTGTCCGTGACCGCGGTGGAGATCGGCGACGACCTGGTCGGAGCACTGTGGGACCACGGCGTGCGGGTCGGACCGCGTGACCGGGCCCCGCGGTCGGTGGTCCGGGCTCCCGGCGCGGCCGCCGGGGCCGACACCCTCGCCACCGTGATCGGCACTGTGGTGCACGGTGACAAGCGCGGCCGGGAACTGGGTTTCCCGACCGCCAACATCGGTATCGAGGTGGATCGCTGCCGGCTGCCGGACGGTGTCTACGGCGGGCTGGCCCGGGTGGTCGGCGACGCCGGCCCGTCCGACTTCGTCCCGGCGGCGATCAGCGTCGGGTCCAATCCGACGTTCCCCGGCACCGACCAGCGCTTCGAGGTGCACCTGCTCGACTTCACCGGGGACCTGTACGGCCGCCGTGTCGAGGTGCTGCCGCTGACGTTCGTCCGCCCGACCCTGCCCTTCGAGTCCGTCGAGGCCCTGGTCGTGCAGATCGAGAGCGACATCCGCGAGATCCGGCGGCTGGCCATGGTGCCGCCGGCGGTGGCCGCCCGCACCCACTCGTCCAACTGATCGCCAACGGAGGACCGCATGACCAGATCCACCACGGTGCCGGAGGTCGTCAGCGACGGCCACGCCTTCCTGGAGGGCGTGCGGTGGCACGACGGCGACGCCTACGCCTCCGACTTCTTCGCCCACCGGGTGCTGCGCTGGCCCGGCGGCATCGGTGAGCCACAGACGGTGTGCGAGATCCCTGAGCAATCATCGGGTCTCGGTTGGACACCGGACGGCGATCTGCTGGTGGTCTCGATGACGGACCGCCGGCTGCTCCGCCTGCACGACGGGGCGCTGACCGAGGTCGCGTCGATCGCCGGATTCGCCACCTGGCACGCGAACGACATGGTCGTCGACGAGCGGGGTCGTGCGTACATCGGCAACTTCGGCTGGGACGAGGCCACGGACCCTGTCATCGCGCCGGCCACCCTGGTCCGGGTCGACCCGGACGGCACCGTCACGCCCGTGGCGGAGGACATGATCTGCCCCAACGGGATGGCGATCAGCCCGGACGGCGCGACGCTCTACGTCAACGAGACCTTCGCCGCGCGAGTGACCGCGTTCGACCGACTGCCCGACGGATCGCTGACCAACCGCCGGGTGTGGGCCTCGTTCACCGACCAGGTGTTCACCACCGTGCCGGAGGCGCTGGCGGCCGGGGTGCTGCTGCCCGACGGGATGGCCCTGGACGAGTCGGGAGCCCTGTGGCTGGCCGATTGTCATGGCGACGGCATCACCCGGGTGGCCGAGGGCGGTGGGGTGCTGGAGCACGTCTCCACCGCCCCGCACACCGTCTTCGCCGCCACCCTGGGCGGACCCGACCGCCGCACGCTCTTCCTCGCGTGCACGTTCCGCTACGGGGACGGTGACCCGAGCGTCGAGCACCGCGGCACGCTCCGTCGCATCGAGGTCGAGGTGCCCGGCGCCGGACGACCCTGATCCGGTACGCCAAGGGCCCGGTCGCTGTGGCGATCGGGCCCTTGGCAGTTGCGTTCTTTCTGTGTGCCGGCGCTCGTGATCAACCGGCGCCGTGGCCGATCCGGTGCAGGAACTCCCGCAGGTCGGCCACGAAGGCCTCAGGCTGCTCCTCCGGGACCCAGTGCCCGCACTCCCGGAACTCCGTGCACCGCACGACGTCCGGGTCCGCGGCGATCTCCGGGATCATGCCGCGCAGCAGAGGGCCGCTGTTGCTCCACGTCCCGACCATCACGTGCAGCGGGAGGGTGAGCTTCCCGGCGGCCAGCAGATCCGCGTTGCGGACGGCATCGTCCGGGAGGGCCCGGTAGGCCTCGAAGGCCGCGCGCATCGCGCCCGGCTGCTCGTAGGCCTCGGTGTAGTGGTCCCGGTCGGCGCGGGTGATCCGTTCCGGGTGGTGGGCGCGCAGGTCGAAGAACTGGTCGAGGTAGGCCCGTTCGCGGCCGGCGACCAGCATCTCCGCGACGTCACGGGCGCCGTGGAACGCGACGTGCCAGACCTTCGGGTTGGCCAGCAGCGACGACCACGCCGCGGTGCCCGGCACCGGGGCGTCGACGAGGCACAGACCGGCGATGTCGTCGGGGAACTCGGTGGCGTAGGCGAAGGCGAGGAACGATCCCATGTCGTGGCCGACCACCACCGGTCGCTGCCCGGGCGCGAGAACGTCCATCAGCAACCGGATGTCCCGCGCCATGGTGACCTTGTCGTACCCGCCGTGGGGCCGGCCGGACAGGCCGGCCCCACGGTGATCAGGTGCGATCACCAGATGATCGGCGGCGAGATCGTCGATCACGTGCCGCCACTCGTACCATGTCTGCGGGAAGCCGTGCAGCAGCAACAGCGGTGGCCCCTCCCCGGCGGAGACGTGATGCAGCACCACGTCCCCGACCAGGGTCCGGCCGTGCCGCAGACCGGATGTGGTCATCCGCGGATCGGACCGAACGGGTCCGGGATCTCCGGCTGGCCGGCGTCCTTCATCACGGCGCCGTCGAAGGTCAGCGCATGGTAGGGCACCTTCGGGAACCGCGGGTAGGCATCCGCGTCGACATCGGTGCCCAGGTCGGCCGGACTGAAGGTGACCAGGTCGAAGAGGTCGATGTCCTTCGCCTTGCCCAATGCCTCGAGCATGCTCTCCTTGGTCACGTCACCCTGGATGGTCTTGGCCACCTCGGCCGCCGCGTAGACCGACAGCCAGGCGTTGAGGCCGGCGAGCCGCCGCAGCGCCGGGTCCTTCGCCACCCCGTTGTCGTCGAGTTCCTTGTTGTAGCGGGCGATCCCGTCCACCGACAGGTCGTCGGTCGAGGGGTACGGGGACGTCACCATCAGCCGGCTCGCGAGCGCGCCGAGCCCGGCCCCTTCGGACTGGCCGAGCGAGAACGCCGTGCCACCGAGTTGCGCCTGGAGACCGATGGCATCGGCCGCCTTGACGAAGGCCTGACCACCGGTCGGCCCGAGCTGGATCAGCACGGCGTCGGCACCGCTGTCCTTGACCTGCTGGGCGAACGGGGTGAAGTCGGTGACGCCCTGGGTGGGCACCTTGATCATCGGCTTGACCTCGAGACCGATGGCCTCGCCGACGGCGCCGGTGACCTCGGCCTGCTTGATGCCGATGCCGAGATCGACCGTCACCACCACCATGGACTTCGCGCCGCCGTCCTTGAAGGCCTGGGGCGAAGCGGCATAGGCGCCGAACGTGCCCGGCGCCAACGGGAAGGTGATCGGGCTGACGTAGTCGAGATCCGCTCCGGTGGACACACTGCCGATGTCCGGGATCTTCGCCGCCTCGATGATCGGCAGTGTCTGCGGGCTGTAGATGTCGACGCGCCCGAGAACGGCGTCCGCACCGTCGGTGTCGGCCTGGCGGGCACAGGCCATCGCCTGGTTCACATCGCCGCGGGTGTTGCAGAAGGTCATCGTGATCTGCTTGCCGTTGACCCCACCGGCCTTGTTGATGGCCGCCACGGCGGCGTTGGCACCCGCCTCGACGTCGGGGTAGTTGGTCAGGCTGCTGCCCACCGCGGCGGTGACCTGGAAGTGGATGCCGCCGTCACCCCCACCACCGCCGGACGACGTCGATCCGGACGTGTCGGCGCTGCTCCCGCACGCGGTGACGCCCAGGGCGATCACCATCGCGGGCACGGCCCGGCGGACGAGGGAAAGCTTCATTGCTCCTCCATGCAGGTCGGTTCCCGGCCCTTCCCGCGAGCGCGAGGGGCCTTTTGTCCGGATTCCGGCACGCCTGGGCGGCGCGACCGGACGACGCTCCGGCGGACCGGCACGACTCCGTGCCGTGGTGGCGGGAACGCCCTCGTCGAGCATCCGAACTATTGTTTGTTTGGAGACATGGTGGCATGGCTCCGTGCGGGACACAAGACAGCGGACCGACTTTCCCGATGGTGTCCGGCACTTGTCCGGGATCCTGCTTCCGGGGCACGCTCGTCCGGTGACCCCGACGAGCACGCCACCGGCAGCCCTGGCCCGGACGATCCGCGAGCGGATCCGCCAGGAGGCGGACCCGGTGCTCGCCCCGGGCATGCAGGCCTACATGAAGTCGGAGATGCCGTTCGCCGGCGTCCGGGTGCCGGCGACGCGGGCGCTGACCCTGGCGGCGGCGCGCGAGGTGGGCCTGGCCGATCCGGACGCCATCGCCGTTGCCGCACTGGATCTCTGGCGCGAGGCGGAGGTCCGGGAGGAGCGGTACGCCGCGCAGGCGCTGCTGACCCTGAAGCCGGTCCGCGGCCGCCCCGACCTGCTGCCGGTGCACCGCGAGATGATCGTGGACGGCGCCTGGTGGGACCACGTCGACGAGGCCTCGCACCGGGTCGGCGAGGTGCTGTTGGCCGACCCGGCGGGTACCCGGCCGGAGATCATGCGGTGGTCCGCCTCCGACGACCGCTGGCTGCGCCGCGCGGCGATCATCTGCCAGCTGGACGCCAGGACCCGCACCGACACCGACCTGCTGGAGGCGACGATCTCCGCCGCCATGGACGAGTCGGAGTTCTTCCTGCGCAAGGGGATCGGCTGGGCCCTGCGGCAGTACGCGCGCACCGACCAGGGTTGGGTGCGAGACTTCCTGCACCGGTTCGACGGCCGGCTGTCCGCGCTGTCGGTCCGGGAGGCGACGAAGCACTTCTGACTCACGCGCGGGAGGTCGGGAATGGCACCGGGTTCGGTGGACGAGTACCTGGCGGGCTTCGACCCGGAACGACGGGCGGTGCTGGAGCAGTTCCGGCAGGCGGTGCATCGTGCCGTCCCCGGCGTCACCGAGACGATCAGCTACGGCATGCCGACCTTCGAGCTGGACGGCCGGCGGTTGGTCCATGTGGCCGGCTGGAAGAAGCACGTCGCGTTCTACCCGACCCCTGGTGGCGACCCGGAGTTCGAGAGGGCCATCGACCCGTACCGCGCGGCCAAGGCCGCCCTGCACTTCCGTTACTCCGATCCGATCCCGTTGCCGCTGGTCGAACAGATCGTCACGCTGCTGCGGGAACGCGACGGCGCCGACGATTCATCCTGACGCCCTGCAACCAACCGGTCGCTCCCGCCGTCCTGAGTGGTGTCGGCAGGAGCTCTGCCGTCCACACGGTGCACGGCGCGGTCGCCGGGCGGGTGACGGGAGCGGTGGATGCGGCAGGTCCGGACCGGGCTGCTCGTCGTCCTGCTCTGCGCCGTTCTGGGCGGGTGCTCGACGGCGGCCCGGGCCGGGAGCGGCACCGGCCGCCCGGACCTGTCCGGAGCACCGACCGGATCCGCCGTGCCCCCCGGGTCGACCACCTCCCGCACTGCGCCCACCGATACAGCCACGACATCCGTCCCGGCCCCGGACATCCCGATCGGCGACCTGCCTGTCGCACCGTGGGACGCCCCGTTCAGCTTCGGTCCGGCCGATGCCTGCGACGGGGTGCCGGCCCCGGAGGAACGCGACCGGCTGCGCGGCGACCAGACCATCGTCGCCGCGGTGGTCTGCACCGGCGAGACCGAGTGGGTCCCCGGCCGCGGCATCATCGCCTTCGAACGGGTCGAACAGTTCCCCGCTGCATCACTGGCCGGCCTGGCCGTCGCGATCCGGACCCCCGGGGTCGGCTGCGCCGCCTCGGAGCCGGACTTCCCCGAACTCGTGCTGACCCTCGACGACGGCAGCCGCATCCGGCCGCTGGTCCCGGACTGCGCAACCCAGCCGCTGGTCGATGCGTTCGCGGCCGCGCGCCCGCTGCACTCCCGGACCCCGATCGCCCGCTGGGCATCACCGGAGATGGTGCGGGCGGGCTGTGCCGGGGAGTCGTCACTGCCCGCCGCCGGCAACGGACCGCTCGGTGAGCCGACCGGGATACCGGCGCCCACGAGCGGATCCTTCGGCGTCTGCAGCTACGACCTGCACGGCGTACTGACCGGCGTGGGCGTGGTGACATCGACGGAGCTGCAGGCGATCTGGCCGACCCCGGGCCGTTCCGTCAGCGCGCAGTGCCCACCGGCCGGTGCGCCCGGCGGCGCCTTCGCGGTGAGCTGGGTGGAGATCCGGACGCTGCCCGCGGCGACCGCTGCACCGGCGACCACCTCGGACTGGCTGCAGGGCGAGCGGCTGCTGGTCGCAGAGACGGAGATCTGCCACCGGGTGGCCGTCGGCGGGCCGGAGACCGTCGGGTACCTGACCGCGTCGCAGGCGGCCGCACTGGACGATCTCGCCGCCACCCCGCCCTGGCGAGTCCCCGGTGGGTGCCGGACCGGGTTGCGCGGGGCCCACGGGGTGGGGGTAGGGTCGGCCGCGTGGTGCGCATCAGCGGAGGCCTGCTCCTCCTTAGCCGCCGCGACGGAGTCTGACACCCGACTGGCTCCTCCGTCGCGGGGCGTTGTGCTGCCGGTCGATCCCTCTGGTCGGGGATCCGTACCCGGGTCTCCGCCATCCAGCTCCCACAAGGACTCCTGATGAGCACTCCCCCCGTCTCCCGCCTGCGCCCGCCCGCCGGCGACATCCCGGTCGGCCAGCCCGCATGGAACCGCCAGCGCCCGAGCAGCATGCCGTTCGCCCGCTACCAGCCGTTCGCCCCGATCGACCTGCCCGACCGCACCTGGCCGACGAAGGTCATCGACAAGGCACCGCTGTGGTGCGCCGTCGACCTGCGTGACGGCAACCAGGCGCTGATCGACCCGATGACCCCGGCCCGCAAGCGCCGCATGTTCGACCTGCTCGTGGCCATGGGCTACAAGGAGATCGAGGTCGGGTTCCCGGCCGCATCGCAGACCGACTTCGACTTCGTCCGCGAGATCATCGAGCAGGAGGCGATCCCCGAGGACGTCCGGATCCAGGTGCTGACCCAGGCCCGGCCGGAGCTGATCGCCCGCACCTTCGAGGCCGTCGAGGGATCCCACTCGGCCGTGGTGCACCTGTACAACTCCACCTCCACCCTGCAGCGGCGCGTGGTGTTCGGCCAGGACCGCGCCGGCATCACCCGGATCGCCACCGACGGCGCCGAGGAGGTCGCCCGCTGGGCGGAGAAGTACCCGGACACCGACTGGCGTTTCGAGTACTCCCCCGAGTCCTACACCGGCACCGAGCTGGAGTACGCGGTCGAGGTGTGCAACGCGGTGTCCGCGGTGTGGCAGCCCACCCCGTCCAACCCGATGATCGTGAACCTGCCGGCCACCGTCGAGATGGCCACCCCGAACGTCTACGCCGACTCCATCGAGTGGATGCACCGCAACCTGGAACGCCGTGACGCGCTGGTGCTCTCGCTGCACCCGCACAACGACCGCGGCACTGCGGTGGCCGCTGCCGAGCTGGGCTACATGGCCGGCGCGGACCGGATCGAGGGCTGCCTGTTCGGCAACGGCGAGCGCACCGGCAACGTCTGCCTGGTCACCCTGGGCCTGAACATGTTCAGCCAGGGCGTCGACCCGCAGATCGACTTCTCCGACATCGACGAGATCCGGCGCACCGTCGAGTACTGCAACCAGCTGGCGGTGCCGGAGCGGCACCCGTACGGCGGCGACCTGGTCTACACCGCCTTCTCCGGATCGCACCAGGACGCGATCAAGAAGGGCTTCGACCACCTGAACCGGGACGCGCAGACCGCGGGGGTGCCGGTGGACGAGTTCACCTGGCAGGTGCCCTACCTGCCGATCGACCCGAAGGACGTCGGCCGCTCCTACGAGGCCGTGATCCGGGTGAACTCGCAGTCCGGCAAGGGCGGCGTGGCCTACATCATGAAGACCGAGCACGGCCTGGACCTGCCGCGCCGGCTGCAGATCGAATTCAGCCGCGTCGTGCAGCAGCACACCGACTCCGAGGGCGGCGAGGTCTCGCCGTCGTCGATGTGGGGCTTCTTCGCCGGCGAGTACCTGGACCGCACCAGCCCGGTCGAGTTCCTGCGCGCCCGGATCGAGACCCCGGAGGACGCGCCCGACCACCTCGACACCCTGGCCGCGCGGATCATCGTGGACGGGCAGGAGCAGGTGCTGCGCGGGACCGGCAACGGCCCGGTCGCCGCCTTCACCGACATCCTGGGCCAGGTCGGACACGACATCCGGGTGCTGGACTACGTCGAGCACGCCCTCTCCGCCGGCGGCGACGCCCGGGCCGCCGCCTACCTCGAATGCGCCATCGGGTCGCAGGTCTTCTGGGGCGTCGGCATCGACTCCTCCATCACCCGTGCCTCCCTCAAGGCCATGGTCTCCGCGGTGAACCGGGCCGCGGCCGTGCAGGTCGACGACCAGGACTGATCATTTGTTGTCCGGTGGCGGCGTTCCAGGTGGAACGCCGCCACCGGTGTCTCCGGGGTTGCTCTGGCGTGGCGATGCGGCGTGGTGATGCGGCATGACTGGTGCGGTCCGCAGCATTTCCCGGGCCGTCCACCCAGACTCCGTGAGGCCGAACAGCCCCCGAAGGCCGCAAGTCCCGACCGGTAGCCCTCGTCGGCCCCTCACCACCTCACCCGACCGCGGGCCGCAGATTCCCGCATGTCCCGGGCCGTCCACCGACGCACCGGGGGGTGTTGCAGAATCGGTCTCCGGTGGGGTGTGGCGTGACCGGCTCTGACCTGCGGGTTTGG
>NZ_WLYK01000014.1 GCF_009707545.1 Nakamurella alba
CACCCGCGGGGCGGCCTCGTCATCCATTTCCGGTTGGCAGGGGTCACCATTTCAGGCGCCTGGAAGACGAACCACATTGAACGACGAACGATCGAAAGCAAGCGAACCGGCACCGCGGGGAAACAGGCGCATTCGAGTCGAAGGAGAGCAATCCATGGCACTCACCAGCACCCATGACACGGACCGGGGCCGGCAAGGAGCCTGACGCCGGCGTGTCGAGCTACCGACTGGGGCCGGCCCCCCGTCGCGCCGGCGGGGAGCCGGTGATGGCGACCCGCGGGATGCCACCGGAAGAGGAACCCGCCCGCCGGCGGGAACTCGCGGCGGCGAGAGTACGGGCCTCCCATGACCTGATCGTCGCTGGGGTGCAGGACCTGGTCACCGGCAAGGACTGGGCGCAGTACCTGCGGTTCGCGGCCCGGTTCCACTCGTACTCGTTCAACAACTCGATGCTGATCTTCCTGCAGCGCCCGGACGCCACCATGGTCACCGGGTACAGGACGTTCCCAGCTGCTTGGCCCGTCTGCCGCGGGGAGAAGGGCATCGCGATCCTCGCCCCGGTCACCCGACGCACCGAACCCACCGGGGAAACAGGTCCCGGGTCCGGGGTGACAGGTGCCGGCCGCAGGGAGACAGGTCGGAACGCAGGGGTGACAGGTGGGGCGGAACCTGTCACCCCGACCGCACATCTCGCCGGTGCCGGGGAGACAGGAGCAGCTGTGCGGGCGGGTCGGCGGGTGGTCGGAGTACGGGGGGTGTCGGTGTTCGACGTCTCCCAGACCGGCCCGATCGAACCCGGCTTCGAACTGCCGCTGGTGCGGCCCCGGCTGCTCGACGGTGAGCAGGGCGCCGAACTCTGGACCGCGATGGAGGTGCAACTCGGTGGGCGGGGGTTCGAGGTGCAGCGCGGCGAGTGCGGCGGCGCCAACAGCTTCACCGACTTCGCCCACCACCTCGTGAAGGTCCGCGACGACGTCAGCCAGCTGCATGCCACAAACACCCTGGCCCACGAGTACGGGCACGTCCTGCTCCACGACCCCACTCCCAGTGCACCCGGCGACACAACCGCTGCCGGGGCGGGAAGGCCCCCTGCGGGGGTAGTGCCGAGGGATGCCGCGGAGGTCGAGGCGGAATCGGTGGCGTTCATGGTGCTGCACGCCCACGACCTGGATGCCGGGGACTACACCTTCCCTACGTCGCCGACTGGGCCCGCACCGACGACCTGCAGCGGGACTCCGATGCCATGGTCTAGAAAGTGCGGGCAACAGGCGCCCGGGTGGTGACCGCGGCCCGCACCATCCTCGCCACCGTCGACACCGACACCGACACCGACACCGACACCGGCACCGGCACCGGCACCGGCACCGGCACCGACCTCGACACCACCGTTCAGCAACAGACCGGCGCTGCCTTGCCGGCGGTGATGGCCGACCGACCCACCCTCCCCCAGCAGCGGACATCCGCCCGGACCTCCCCCGTGGCGATCGATCCGGAAGAGCTGGCCGCGGCCAACCAGGCCGCCCTGAACTTCCACACCACCGGCGGGCGGGACGTACGCGCCGAGCAGTACCTGCACAGCCGCGGCATCACCCTGCCCGCCGGCTACCAGGCCGGCCACAGCGTCCTGGCCGAGCACCTCACCGCCGCAGGGTGGCACCCCGACGTCCTCCTCGCGGCCGGGCTGTGCCGGAACACCGCCGCAGGCCAGCTGTTGGACACCTTTTCCGGCCGGATCGTGTTCCCCATCCGGGCCGGTGACACGGTCACCGGGTTCATCGGCCGCACCGAACGCGACGGCGTCGAACCCAAGTACGTCAACATCGCTACCACCGCGCTGTTCGACAAAAGCAGCAGCCAGCTCTACGGTCTCACCGAAGGCACCGACCGCCTCGCCCACGAGGGGGTGTTCCCCGTCCCGGTCGAAGGCCCGATCGACGCACTCGCGATCGCGCAACACACCCCAGACCTCGTCCCCGTCGCGGTGATGGGCACCGCCGTCACCGACCACCACCTCGCAGCCCCGCAGACCGCCTCACCGGGGAAACGCATCATCGTCGCCCTGGACGACGCCCCCGCCGGCATGGCCCACGCCCACGGCGCCGATGTGGCGAAATGGTTACACCCCGGGAACTGTCGCCGCATCATCTACACCGCCGTCGAACACCACATCACCCAAGCCGGCGACCTACAATTCCTCGAACAGCGCGTCACCACCGCCAAAGCAGTGTGGGCCTACCTCGACCAGCATTACCAGTCCGATCCGGATCATGACCGGGCCGCCGACTACGCCGCCGACCTGTGCCGCGTGAGCCGCCTCGGCCTCCCACCGCTGCCCGCGCACCGCCGCGAGATGACCCTGCCCGGGCAGCGACAGGCCTCCGATCTCGGCCGCTAGTCGGCCGGCGCTTCGGGGCCGGCGGGCACGCCGGTCCCGAACGAGCAAGTCGCCGTGGTCTGGCCGGGCACGGCGCTCGCACGCTCCGCGCGGCGGGCGGTTGGCGCTACTGGTACACGGCTTCCTGGGGCCGGCCGGCGGCCGCGTCCAGGAGAGGCGAGGCCATCAGGCACAGCGACACCCTGGCGGCCGCCCGCAGCGCCACAGGTGCTGCGGCGAGTAACACTCGCCGACACCGACTGGTCAGGCGGCCGGCGGCCGGTCATCGTCCTGCGAATCCAGCCACGCCTCCACATCCGCCCGCCGGTACCGCAGATGCCGACCTACCCGGATCCCCCGCGGTCCCTTCCCGTACACCCGCAAGCTATACAACGTCTGCGCGGGCACCCTAGGAATGCTGCGACCTCGCCGACTTCCGTCAGGAGACGTTGCCCAGAAACCTTCCCCGGTGATCGAGTCCAGCTCGCACAGCCGCGGCTCGCCGCAGCGGGCCAACACCCGGGAGATCGTGCTGGCCGGCATACCCAGCTCGTCAGCGAGCCATATCCACCCCCGCCGATCCCGGCGGCGCAGGTCCACGATCTGCGCCTGTACCGCGCCGCTGGTACGTGACGGGCAACGGTGCGGGCGAGAGGACCGGTCCTGCAGACCCTCCACGCCCTCGGTGAGGAACCGGGCGATCCACTTCGCCACGCACCCGGGGGAGATGCCCATCGCCTTCGCGATGTGCGACTGCGGCCACCCGGCCTGATGACGCTCGACGATCAACCACCTGCCGTGGAGCGTCGTCCGGACATCACGGTGGGACATGCAGCCTCCTGCAGGTGGTGCGGGCCTTCGACAAGCCACACCCCACCCGGGAGCTCCTTCCACACCAACGACAACGCGCCGCAGCTAAAAACTTCCCGGCCCGGTACAGCTAGAGTCGTTGTCAAAGAACGATTTCGGTCAGATCCGAATGGGGTGCGGTGGCCGACCGTAAACTCGACCTGGCTCTCGCTCATCGCGCACACCTCAGGCGATGCGGTGCCACCACAAGGCGAGAGAATGAATTCACAACGCCACTGCCACGCTTTCAGGTCGCCTACCGACCACGGCCGGTGACAGTCCGTCATGGGGGATGATGAAATCCCCCATGAGCCGCGGTCGACTCGTTGTGAAGCGCCGGACGGTCCGTCATAGTTCGCCGAGTGTCCCATTTCGACCCTTCCGAGCCGTGCCCGTCTCCAGTCCTACGTCCTCACCGTCGCTCGAGCACGAGGTCGAAGCCGCAGCCGCGACACCGGGCGGCGACCGGTGTACGGCGTCGGGTCGGGCGGTTACTCGGTCCTGCGCTGAGTGTTGCGACGGTGGTCGTCGTACTCATCGCCACCACATCCTCGACCGCGGTTGCTCTCGGGCCGGCTCTCACGTCGGCCACCCCATCGGCATCGCCGTTGGCAACAAGTGCGCCGGTTGCGTTGTCTCCTTCCGCGGCAGATTCGTCGGCATCTCGAACGACGGTCGATGCCGCGCTCACCAGGGCGATCAACTCCCGAACGGCCGACGAGCAGCACACGTACCTGACCGCGGCACCGCCGTCGAGTAGCTGCCCAGACGACGGCACGACCGCCTCCTGCTCGTTCGCTGCCACCGGCACCACGCAGCTGTTCACCGTGCCGGTCGGGGTGACGTCGGTGACTGCCACCCTGATCGGGGCAGCCTCGGCCGGCGCCCCGGGTGCGCTCGGCTCCGGCGGCGAACTTGAGGTCGTCGTCCCGGTGCAGCCCGGGCAGGTGCTGTCGCTGCAGGTGGGAGTCACCGGGTCTGGCACCACGGGCGGCTTCCCGGACGGCGGCAACGCGAGCACTACGGCAAAGAAGTCACTTGGCTGCGCAGGCGGTGGTGGATCGCGCATCAGTTTCCAGGGCGGAAGCGACATCGCCGAGGCCGGTGGTGGCGGCGGCTGTGGTGGGAACGGCAGCGGGAAGAGCTACGGCGGGAGCGGTGGCAGCGGCGGAAACCCCGGCGGCGGCGGCAACGGCGGTACCGACGACTGCGCGGGAAGTGGTGGTGTCGGCGGCAACTCTGCGGCGGGTCAGACCGGCGGTGGCGGCGACGGTTACACCAGCACCTGCCACGGCGTGTACTCCGACGCCAGCAACGGCAGCGCCGGGTCCGGGCACGTGGGCGGGGACGGCGGCGGCGGATCGACCAAGTATGTCGACGGCGGCGGGTCCGGCGGCGGTGGCGGCGGTGGGTGGCTCGGTGGTGGTGGCGGCGGCGGCGGCGGCCAGTACGGCGGGGCCGGTGGCGGTGGCGGTGGCGGTTCCAACGGCTGGGACACCACTCTCGCGAGTCAGGGCAGCGTCAACTCCACCGGGGTGAACAGCGGCGACGGCAGCATTGTGCTGACCTACCCGATAGTCGGTACCGCGACCGCTTTGTCGATCGCGCCGAACCCCCAGACGGTCGACGGGCCGGTCACCGTCACCGCAACGGTGACCCCGGCCAACGGCAGCACCGAAGATCTGAACGGCGCGTCGGTCGCGCTGCAGGGTGCAGGTGACTGCGCGTCCATCACACTGACCTCAAATTCCGGCAGCTGCACGTTCGACCCGACCGCCCCCGGCTCGATGTCAGTGACCGGAACCTTCGCGACCGTTGGGGCGTACAGCTCATCGGCCTCGCCCGCGACGGGAGCCACCGTTGCCCCCGGCCCGACCGCCACCTCCATCGGCTCGATTACCACCACCCCGACCACTGCGACGGTCCCGGTCACCGTGACCCTGCAGAACCAGACCTGGGGCGCCGTCGACGGGACCGTCGACGTCACCGCCGACGGCGGTCAGACCTGTTCGGTGCCGGCGCTCTCGGCAGCGGGGGCGACCTCGGCGCAGGCCTCCTGCACGGTGAGCGGCCTGACGGCGGGCAGCAGCAACACCTTCACCGCTGTCTACCACCCGGCCGACGGCACCACGGTCACCTCGACGGCTACCGGGACCGCCACCCAGCAGCTGGCACCCACGTCGATCTCCGCAACGCTGCCGTCGGCCGCCACCTACGGCAACCCGGTCGCCGTCACCGGCATCGAGGTCCAAGCCGCCGAGGTAACGGCACTGACCGGCACGGTCACCGTCTACGACTCGCCCACCGCGCCGGCCTCCGGGCAGACGACCGCCCCCACCGGCTCCGTCACCCTGTGCAGCGGGCTGACGTTGGTATCCACCGGCACCGGCACCTTCGCTCCGCCGTCCATCACCGAGTGCGCCGGCCAGCCGCTGGCAGGTGCGTCCTTCGTGTACGCGGTCTACTCCGGCGACTCCGAGAGTCTGCCGTCGGTCGGCGCTCCGGGCACCCTGCAGGCCCAGCCGGCCACGCCCACCGTGACGCTGACCGGGCAGCTCGCCGGCCAACCCGTACCGCAGACCGTACAGAGCGACACCGTCGTCACGCTGACCGCGAGCGTCACATACGGCACTCCGACCACGTCGGTGCCGAACCCGATCGTCAGCTTCTACGACAACGGGACCCTGGCCTGCACCAGCACACCGACCAGCAACGGCAGCTGCCAGGTGCAGCCCACCATCCTCAGCAGCGCCACCCACAGCTACACCGCGCAGTTCGCCGGGATCAACGGCAGGCTCAAGTCGGGCGCGGACAGCACCCCGCTGGTGGTGCACCTGAGCGTGCCGCAGGGGACCATCGGGTTCAGCACGCCGACCCAGACCGTCGACGCCGGCGACGCGGCCACCCTGACAGTCACCTTCACTTCATCCACCACGACAGCGAGAACTGGTACTGTGAACGTCTTCTCGAGCGCAGACCCGAGCACTCCGGTCTGCACGCCCGGCACCCTGACCGGCGACAGCTTCAGCTGCCAGGTCACCCCCAACCCGGGCAGCACGAACACGTACACCGCCTCGTATTCGAACGACAAGGTCTTCGGCGACCTGGTCACCACGGCGGACGCCACGGTCGTCGTCCGAGCGGCGGGCAGCACCACCGCGCTCGCGCCGATCACCGGCACCTTCGGCGGCACCGTGACTCTGACGGCCACCGTCGAGTCCGACTTCGCGAGCACGACGCCCGGCGGCACGGTCAACTTCGCCACTACGGACGGCACCTCGCTGTGCTCGGCCGCGACCGTGAGCACGGTGGCGGGGAGGGCGACTGCGAGCTGCACCACCACTGCGCTTCAGGTCGGCGGCCCGGCGGTCATCGCATCGTTCCCGACCACCACGACGGTGGGCGGCTCCTCGTCCTCGTCGGTCACCCCCACAATCACCGCAGCCGCCACCACGACCACCTCGACCGTCAACCTCGTCGGGCTGGCCAGGGCTGCATTCAACGCACATGTGGTCGGCCCGGGCGCCGCCGGCGCGGTGGCCGGCACCGTCACGTTCGCCGGGAGCGGCGGCACCGCGGTCCCCGGCTGCACCGACATCCCGGTGCAGGGCGGCACTGCGAGCTGCACCGGAACCGTCCCGGACACCGGCGGCCCGTACACTTACTCCGCCTCGTTCATTCCGGCGGACAACAGCTTCTGGCAGGCGGACACCGCGGCATCGTCGGCGGAGGCGACGCTGACCATCCCGACCGGTTCCTGCACCGGCGGCTTCCAGCAGTTCTTCAACTCGCTGGCGACCAGCACCACCCCCACGCTGAGCGGCAGCTTCGTCTCGCTGCCGCTGTCGGTCGACAGCTCCAGCGTGCCGACCACCTGCTCGGCGTCCACGGTCATCGACTTCACCGCGGGGCAGACGTCACCGAAGCTGTTCAACACGTTCCAGGTGAGCGGCACCGTGACCGGCACCGTCAGCCAAAGCGGCGTTTGCATCACCGGCGGCACCTTCGGCCCGACCGACGACGCGAACTGGCTCGACGTCAACGGCGATCTGATCCTCAGCGACATCTGTTTCACGCTCGACGGCACCGGTACCAAGCTGACCGGAATCCTGTCCGGACAACTGGTGTCGAGCGACGGGCAGAACGTTCCGCTGATCAGCATCGCCAACCTGGGCGCGGTGACGCTCGGATTCACCTTCGCCCAGGTGAACTCGGTACCCACGCTGACGTTCTCCGCAGCCCTGGACCGCACGACCGACAGCGGGGTCGCATTGGCCGGCACCATCGCCACCGACGGCACGGTGAACGCGGCACTGAAGTCCAACAACCTCAGCCTGTTCGGTGCGGCGTTCTCGCTGACCGGCACCGTCACCCGCACCCCCGGGCAGACGCCGCAGTTCTCGGCGGACACGTCGCTGACCGGACCGCTGAGCCCGCCCGACGCACCCGGCATCACACTGTCCGCGATCGACGTCACCCTGTCCAACGCCGGGTTGGGCGTCGCCGCGACCGGCAGGCTGGGCAGCGGCTCGAACCCACTGACCGTGACACTCGGGCTGACGGTGACCGACATTCACGACTGGACCGCCACGCTCAGCACCGCCACCGGTTCGACGTGGACGCCGCTGCAGAGACTCTCGGTAAGCACGGCGATCACCGCGTCGCTGAGCTACGCGGCCGCGAGCACCCCCGCTTACAACTACAGCGTCGACTTCGGGACGCCGGTGGCCAACTGGGACACCGGCTCCGGGGTCACCGTCGAGGTGAAGCACCTGTCGCTGTCCTCCACCGCGACCTGCCAGGGCGCAGGCACCGGCGACCCGATCGCGACCCTCGACGGCACCGCGACGGTCGACTCGCTGACCGTCGACATCACCGGCTGCGCCGACCTTTCCACCACGAACTTCTCGCTGCAGGGCACCACCGCGGACGCGCTGACCTTCGGGGCCGTCGCCATCCAGACGGTCCAGATGACGCTGTCCGGATCGAACGCCGGCGTCTCGTTCGTCGGGACCGCGCCCGGCACCGTAACCACCGGTAGCGACAGCGCGAGCTTCACCTTCACGGTGCAGGCCGGCGCCGTCACCGACAAGCACCTGGTCATCGCAGCGACCGGCGACCTGGGTGACCTCGGGCTGGCGACCGGGTCCGCCAGCGGCTTTGTCGCCTACGCCTCCGGTCCGGTGTCCGGCTTCCCCACCGGGCTGGCCGCGCCGGCGCCGACGTCGATCGACCTGGTTTCCGGCGTGACCGGCGCCGGCGCGATCACGCTGGACAGTGGGCAGCAGAGCGATCTGCGCTCGATCGGCGACAACCAGGACACCACAGTGGTTTTCAACGCGTCGCTCAGCCCGTCGGCGGACGCGACCTTCAGCACCACGCTGAACCTGCCGAGCCTGAAGCTGTACACGCTGGCGCTCGACAACCTGGTCGCCACCGGCACCTACCAGCGCAGCAACCAGCAGAACCATCTCGCGTTCTCGGTGACGGCGGACGTGGCGTCCGAATCCGGCACCGCGAAACTGGCGATCGACCTCGCCTACGACAGCGGCGGCACGCTGACCGGCGGCGCGTCACTAGAGAACCTGTCCGTCTTCGGCACCGCGATCGACCTGTCCGGCAGCCTGTCCCGTGGCACCGACGGCTTGACCGGCTCGCTCACCCTCACCCCGCTGGACGTGAAACTGCCGCTGCCCGGTTCGGTCTCGGTCACGGTGCACAACTTCACCGCCACCCTCGCCACCGGCAGAGGACTGGCGATGTCCGGCACCGTGATGCTGCCCGGGACCACCGATGGGCTGACGCTCGCCGGCACGTTCGCCGACCTGCAGGACTACTCGGTGTCGGTGTCCGGCCAGTTGAGCGGCTGGCAGCCGACCGCCGGTGTCACGATCGGCCGGGTCGCGCTCTCCGGCTCGATCGTCTCTGCCACCACACCGGCCGCCGGCGTGAAACCGGCCAGCACTGCGACCACCCTGGACCTGACGGCGAAGGGCAACCTGTTCACCATCTCCGCGAACGGCGCGGTCACCGTGTCCGTCACCGACGTCGAGTTGTCCAACGGCGCGGTGTCCAGCGGCTGCACCGTGGCCGCCAATGGTGACCTGTGGCTCGGCATCACCGGCTCGTTGTCGGTGACGCTGGGCAACACAGCCACCGCGGACGCGGTGGGCTGTTACGACATCACCGCGGGTGACCTGTCGCTGGAGGTGTCCGTCCCGATGAACTATTCGGCGCTGGACAAGACGGTCACCCTGGTCAACCCGCAACTGACCATCGCCCGCACCGTGACGGACGGCCAGGCCAACTACAGCGCGACCGCGCGGGCGCAGCTGACCGTGTCGTTCTCCACCCCGTTCACCGTCAGCGCCGCCGTGCAGCTCGACTCGGACAACTTCGTCATCGGTGCCGGGATCGACCTGTCGCAGTACCTGCCGGGCACGGGCGCCGTCGCCCAGGCGTACCTGATCTACAGCAGCACAACCGTGCCGTCGTTCGACAGCACCGCGTTCGGCAACTTCGGCACGATCAAGCTCGCGCAAGGCATCAACATCGCCAGCAACGTGTCAATCCCGTCCGACTTCGCCGGCGCGCTCAGCAAGGTCGGGCTGACCCGTCCGGGCAGCGACACCCTGGTCGCCACCGGCAATCTCAATCTGGCGGCGAAGACGGCCACGCTCGGCATCAACGTCAACCTCGGCGTGCACGGGCAGAACCTGTTCGACACCAACGGCACCCAGGTGGCGCTCACCTCCGGGCAGCTGCAGCTGACCATCTCGCCCACGCTGGTCGCGTTCGGTGTGCAGGTCGACGCGACGATGACGATGACCTCACCGACGTCCGATGCCTGCAACAACACCAGCAACAGCATCGGTCTGGTCGGACTTGTGCAGCTGTCCGACGCCGACCTGGTCGCCTCGCTGACCGTCGACGGCTGGAATGACGCGCTCGGTATCTGCGGCCTGGACATCGACGAGTTCACCGTGCAGGTCGGCGTCGGGCTGGACGACGGCCTGCCGACGCTGGGCTTCTCGGTCGACGTCACGGGTCTGCCGCAGAAGCTGGCCGACACCATCGGGTACGTGCAGGGTACGCCGCTGCAGATGGCACTGAACCTGTCGCCGGACGAGTTCCTGGTGTCGATCTCGATCGGCAGCCCCGGGCAGACCACGCCGTCCCTGCGACCGCTGACCGCCTTCGGTCAACCGGATCTCATCGTGGTGAACTCCGCGCAGCTGTACATCTCCCCCGACGGGGCGACGATCGGCAACACCGTCTACCCGGCCGGTTACGCGCTCGCACTGAGCTCGACGATCGAAGGGGTCGCGCTCGACCTGTCCATCAAGGTCGACCCCACCGTCCCGTCGTTGGCAGTCAACGCGCAGCTGGGCCAGGTGACGGCCGGATCGCTGACCTTCGGGCCGACGCAGCTGATTTTGAACGCCAGCCCGACCACGTTCCAGTTCCAGTTCAGCGGGTCGATTCAGCTCGGGCCAGGCACCCTGGACCTCGGCCTGGTCAGGTTCACAGGTCAGCTCAGCGCCGCGGTGACGGTGTCGATCGGGACCCAGGGTCTGGCCGCGCAGATCTCCGGGAGCGCCTCCATCCAGGGCAGCAACTACCTCCCGCAATCCGTGTGCTACTGGCACCATTTCGCTCCCTATCCCTGCAATTTCCAATGGGTCGACGACAAACCGCTCACCATCCCGCCATTCACCGCCGGGATCGACCTGAACTCCTCCGGCGTCGACCTGCAGATCCCCTACACGTCCAAGACACTGCACCTGCCGTTCTCCAGCAATTCCGACACCGGAGTCGGCGCGACCCAGGCGGTCGGCGCGACCCAGGCGGCTACCCCGCACACGTCCGCCGCGCAATCGCCGGCCGCGATCCGCGCATCAGCTATGGCCGCCGCGATGCCGGCCGCGGCCAAGACCCCCCAGACAACCGTCGCAGCGACCGACCCGCTGCCGCAGGACGACTCGAACCCGCCGGCCCAGCTGTGGTCACGGTTGGTCCCTCCGGGATCGCAGGTCCGGCAGGCGACCGGTTACCGCGACTTCGTGGTCGGCAACATCCGCGAGGGCGCCGACGTCGGCTTGGTCACCACCGACAACCAACTGACCGCCGCCGCCGCATGGGACTCGGTGCCGTCGATGCCGCAGTCGCGGGCGTTCGCCATCACGGCGGCGTTGCCCAACGGCGACGTGCTGGTGGCCGGCGGTTTCAACGATCAGCACACCCTGGCCGAGGCGGTGATCTACAACGAGAGCACGTCGACCTGGACGGAGACCGGCAGTCTCACCGTTCCGCGCGCCGGGGCTGCGGTGGTGACCCTGGCCGACGGCCGGGTGTTGGCTGCCGGCGGGGCGGACGAGACCGACAACCTGACCTCGGTGGAGATCTACGACCCGGCCAGCGGAACCTGGTCGCTGACGGGTTCCCTTCACGACGGACGGCAGTTGGCCGCGGCGGTGCTGTTGCCGGACGGTCGGATCCTGGTCGCCGGCGGCCGCGGCGTGAGCGATCAACCGCTGGCCTCGGCCGAGATCTACGACCCGGCGACCGGCAGCTGGTCGGAGACGACACCGATGAAGCAGGCCCGGATGTACGCGGCCGCCACCACGCTGGCCGACGGCCGGGTGCTGGTGACCGCGGGCCTGGGCGCCGGAGCCCCGCTGTCCACCAGCGAGCTGTTCGACCCGACGACCGACAGCTGGTCGACCACCGGATCTGTCGACAACGCCCGGTTCGCCGCCGTAGCCTCGCTGCTGGCCGACGGTCGGGTGCTGCTGTCCGGCGGGAGCGCGTTCAGCGAACTGTTCGACCCGGCCACCGGGACGTGGTCCCGATCCGGTACCGAGTACACACCGCGGTCGTTCTCCGGCACCGTCACGCTGTCCGACGGCCGGGTTCTGACAGTGGGTGGCGCCGCCGGAGGTGCCGTAACTGCCGACACCGAGCTCTACAACCCGGATCTGGGCCTGTGGAGCGTCAGCGACCCGCTGCCCGTCGCCGGTTACGGAATGCACGCGGCGCAGCTGACAGACGGCCGCGCGCTGCTCGCCGGCGGTCAGACCGGCCGGACCGCCAACGCCGACAGCTTCGTGTACCTGCCCGACAGTGCGTCCGGTGGCGGCGGCCACGGCGGTTTGCCGAACACCGGCGCATCGATCCCGGTGCTCCCCACCGGCTTCACCGGTCTGCTGCTGGTACTGATCGGTGCGGTCCTGGTATTCGGTGTGCGGCGCCGCCGGACTCGCTGACCTGGCCGAATTGGAAGAGATGTGCCGACCCACGGGAGGACGATCTCCTCCAACGATCCGCAGCCGCTGGGCCAACTACCCACCCGACTTCGTCGTCCTTGAATGACATCGCTGGGGATCTTCGACCCCGTACTCAGGGTGCTGCGGAGCCTCCGTCGAATCACTCAAACGCTACGCCGCTACGAGCCGGCTCAGAGGAGAGAGTTGTGCACATGTTCGACCCGGAACCAACGGACGAACCCATGGGGAATCGATGAGCACATCTGGCGTGCTGGGCTATCCCAATGGTGGTAGCGCCTACCCGGCAGCCTGATGGTCCGGCGTTTCGCCGGCCCCTGGAACGGCCACCGCGGCTTCATCATCTAGATGTACCTCCCACAGCTTGGTCGAGTTCGTGTATTGACACCGTCTGATCTGAGGGGTTGAGGAAGGCCCCGGGTGTGGAGTGGAGCTGTGTAGGATCGCCCATACGACCAGAGGCCTCAGTGCCCGCCTGGGTGCAGCTGCCTGGTGACTTCGCCTTGAGAGCGGGACTGTTGGACCGCGCCGATACCGCCCTGGGTGCGGTTCCCGGCCTTTCCCTCGCCCGGGAAACTCTCAAACCAGGGAGAGATCATCAACCTGTACGCCGAGACAGAAGTGCGGGTACGCCCCCCGCGGGCGGTTGTGGGGTTCTCAGCGACCACCCGCCGCCTTCCCGGGCGGGAGCGCCGGCGTTCCCCCGCGAACGGTGTGCTGAGTCGCTCGCTGCAGGCCCAGCGCGGGGAGTGCGCCGCGAAGAGCTGGACGGCTGGCGGCGTCGGTGCCTGAACCATGAGGTGCCGGGATGGGACAGCCGGGCGCGTTCACGCTGAGGACCTCCTAACGGCGGTGCAGAGACTTAGCACAACCCCGCTACTACCCGGGGATGAGCAGATAGGCGCAGGTCTCGCCGGTGCAGACCAAGTGCCGCGGGGCCGCCCCCTCCCGCGCCTCAGGTCAGCGCGCTGTCGGTGCCCGTCTTCACAATGTCGATCGTAGTACCGGCCGCTAGCTCCCGGGGGTGGCCAGCCGGACATCAGCTCCCTCCCCGGTCCTGCTTCGGCGGGCGGGGGTCGCTGTCTCTATAATTTCGGCATGACGTTCTCGGCAGACAATTCCGGCTGGGATGCACGTTTAGCCGAAGTAGTTGCGTTCGTGGAGAGCTGCGGTCGGCTGCCCGGCGTCAACCGGTTGTCCAGTCAGCACGAACGACGTCTGGCCAGGTGGGTGTATGTGCAACGCCAACACGCTCGCCGCGAGCTCATCTCCCCAAGCCGGCGTCGCAGCCTCGACAGGGCACTACCCGCGTGGATCGGGTCGGGCGGGTCTGCACCTGCCACTCGGGTCAGGAGGCCGCTGCCCAACCCTCAGGACGAGCCGCCGGGCATCTGAGGCCCGCCGGGGCGGTCGAAGGCCGCCGAGCGGAGAGGTTCGGCGGCGGTGTGGTGTTGCCGCATCGGCAACTCGGGCAGACGAACACCACACCTGGCACCCCGGTGATGCTGCGCATCCCACGCATCAGGGTGACGCCGCAGCATCCGCAGTCCGCGTCCACATGGCCGGAACCCTCGAGAAACAGCCGCCCGCGCAGCGGCGTCCAGAACACGCACATAGAATCGTCGTCGGTGTCGGGAATGGCAACCACGTCGAGGCGGACGTGCTGATTCCTCATGGCGAACACCCCTATTCGCAACGGACCGGAACATCTCTGTTCATTTCCCTCCCAATGAGAACACAGTTTCACGTCCTCGAAAGCGCGGAATCGCAGGCCAGACCAGCCCCTCACGGTAACGGAAAGTAGCCAGTCGACACGCGAAAGCAGAACATTTCCGGCAAACCGGTACAACAGGGTGACCCGGATGCGTGACCGGACCGATACGGGTAGCTTGCTGACGTGCCCGAACGCGACCCCTCCGCCCACGAGCCCTGCAAGCGTTGCGGCCTCCCTAAAGACCGTGAATGGGTCCAGCTGTCCCGGCGCATCGCTCCTGGATCCAGGGCCGCCGTCGTCGGGCCGCTGTTCGTATGCGCGAAAGGACACTTAGACGGTTGAGTTCAGGACTGGCGCTGGCGCTCGACGACCAGGCGCAATCCTCGACCTGGTGGGACACCACTGCAGTGGCTGTGGGATTCCAACGCGACGACGAGCGATGTAACTCGAGACTGCAACAGGATGTGGGCCACCTTCCATCTAAGGGAAAATGCCGGGCGCCGGTCGCCGCGCATCCGCCGAGGACTGCGTCTTGGCCCGCTGGCTCTCCAACCAACGCCACGAACACTCCAGCGGGCTCGTCCCCCCATACCGCGCAGCGAAGCAGCAAGAAACCTGAACCGGCCGAGGTTCTGTACGGCGTCCTTCTGAGTTGGAAGGATGCATGAGAAGAGGATCGATCCGGAGTTGCGTGCCCAGTCCAGATGGTGGTGGGGCACCGGGAGCAGCACCCCACGGAGACCGCGGCGGTGGTCACGGTGGCCGACCAGCTCGCGGTGTCGCAGGATTCGGTGCGTCGTTGATTGGCGCAGGCGCGGGTTGATGTCGACGACTTGGTCAAGGCGATAAGCGCCGACCCGGGGATCTCCAAGTCCGAGGTGTCCAGGATCTGCGCGGACCTGGACATCGAGGTGTCCGCGTTCCGGTACCGGTCGCTGGCCGACCAGCAGTTCCGGTACATGTTCCTGGACGCCACCTACTGTAAGGCGAGGGTGAACCACCGGGTCGTATCCCAGGCCGTCGCCGTCGCCGTCGCCACCCGGCGGCCCCGCCGACGGCCGACGCGAGGTGCTGGGCTTCGACGCCGGCGACCGGCGAGGACGGGGCGTTCTGGACCGCGTTCCTGCGCAGCCTGAGGCGCCGTGGGTTGGCCGGGGTGCAGCTGGTCATCTCCGACGCTCACGCCGGGCTGCAGGCCGCGATCGGGGCGGTGTTCCTGGGTGCCGGGTGGCCGCGCTGCCGGGTGCATTTCCTGCTCGGGCGTGTTGGCGAACGTGCCCAGAGGACACGCCCAAATGGTCGCCGCTGCGATCCGCACGATCTTCGCCAAACCCGGCCCGGCGCATGTCCGCGGCCAGGTCGACGTGATCTCCGGCATGCTCGGCCGACAGTTCCAGAAGGTCGAAACACAGCTGCTGGCCGCCAAAGGTGGACGTGTCCGCGTTCGTGGACTTCACGGTTTCGCGCTGGAAGAAGATCTGGTCGACCAACCCGCTCGAACGGGACAACGAGGAGATCAAACGCCGCACCGACGTCGTCGGTGTGTTCCCCAACCCGGCCGCTCTGCTTCGCTTGGCCGGGTCGGTGCTGATCGAGACGCACGACGAATGGCAGGTGTCCGAACGCCGCTACTTCTCCGGAGCGTCCATGGCCCAACTCGACACCAAACCCACCGAGGTGGCACCACCACCCACTCTCACTGCATGATTGACCCGAACTCGCTGCCCCGAACACGGTGACGATCTACACCACCCAACAGACGTCACCGGAACCGGGTCCCGACGTACTGGCGGGGCCAACTAGCAAATGACGTCACCACCGATGGCGGCCTCGCCACCCAGGCAAGGTGCTATCCAATTGCTCGACGCGGTCCGATGGCATTAAGCCGCAGGAATGCTCTCTGCGCTGGTTTGCCAGCCACAGGGCTAGCGATCGTTCGGCGGGCGCCGCGGATTGTCCCTGGCCGGGGAGCCTGCCGTGGGCGGCGGCGTGCATCAGCACACTCTGTAAGCGAGCCTTCCAAACTGCGTCGTCGCGCTGGAAACCCCTAGTCACGACGGTCATTCTCCACCAGTCCGGTCTTGCAGTCGATGTCTCGTCGCCTCAATCCGGGCGGTTCATCCTCCCGCTGGCGTTCTCGGCGTCGTTCGCCGACTTGTCTTCGGGGCTCATGGGCGGACCGTTTGCCCCCACCTCGACAGTCGCCACGGGACGACTGCCCCTCTGGTGTCATGGTCGTCTGCTCTTCCGCCGCCAGCCCTGGGGCGAATCGCTGAATGCGCCGCGAGGTCATCGCCGACCCCTTGTTCCCAGAGTCGAGAGATGAACGTCGACAAGAATTTCAGTCCTCGGGCCGCTCTCGTTCGGGCAATCCTGGTCATTGCTGCGCTGCGTCTGATCGGCGCCGCGTGCGTGCTCGATCTCGAATGGTTGCTGCACGACCGGTCCTCGAAGCTCGAACGCGCAACGGCAGCCGCTCTTCTTCGGTGCGGCCACCTTCGTCGGCAGGTCTGCCTACCTCGTTCTGATCTGGTGGAGGGCGCAACGACGACTGCCGCCGGGCTAGCGCAGCAGGATGACGCGTGCGGCGTAGTACACCCAGCCGCAGCCCGGGACCCTTAGGTTCCGGCGATTCATGTGACCGGCGAGGCGTTCCGCTCCCCACCGGGTGCGGCACCGAGCGACGGGGGCGTCTTGCCCCCGCGCCAGGTTCCTCACTACCCACGTGCTCATAACGCACGATTCACCCACGCGCCGCGCCCACTGTCCCCGCCCAGTTGCGTCCCCGAGCGATGCCAGCGAGTGTCTCTCCAGATGTATGGGTAGTGGTGTCTCGCTGGCCCGTCTTCTCTGGCGAGCCGGATGGCCCGTAGGTCCCGCCGGTCGGTCAGACGTTGGGACCGCCCGAACGTACAGGCAGTATTCCGACCAGGAGGGATCGACATGACCGACGAGGCCAGCGAGCAGAAGGCTGAGGCGGCACGTGGTGCGGCCGCAAGTCACGAGGTGGGTATGGACGCAGACGATCCCAGCCGAGCAGACGAGCAGGGGGAGAACGACGCGGTCCCGGATCCGGTGACCGGTGACACCGACCATCACGCAGGGCTGGGTCACGCCGCGGATAATCCGGCCAAGGAGCCGCCGGCCTAGCGGTGCCCCCGCGTGTTCGGTACCGAGTAGGTGAATTTACTGCGGGTCGTACTACACCGGATGCCTGAACGATCTGGCTCGCACCTGGAGCGAGTGAGCAGCTGGCTTCCGCAGGTAGCTCCTCCGCCAGAGCAGATGTTGAGCATGCTCTAGACATCTCCGGCTGCGTGACAGGTGGCGGCTCGCTACGATCAAGCACTCGACAAGATCCGTGCGTGAGCCGTTAGTCGACCGGGGACCGGCCAGCAGTCCACGGGGGGAGCCGTTGAAGGAGCCACTATGCGCAAGCACCTCGTCGTCAACTGGCGCGCTCACAGCAGAGACCTGCCCGATGTGCTCGACCTGGAGAAACTGCTCCGGGACCTCTCCCCACCGGCGCTGAACGAATATCTCAACCAGGACTGGACCGTCGTCTCGCACAGCATCGCCCCGGACGGTGACGAGCTGATCATCAGCTTCCTGCTTGCCGAGCCCTCGCCTATCCGCAGGCGTGAAGCCGGGAAGCCGTAACCGCCACCTGCGTCCCCGACGCATCGAGGGGCTAGACATTGCCGGCGTGGACCTCAACCACCATCTGCCGCAATTCGTGCGCCTGCATGGTCATCGAGAGATCTAGGAGATCTGGTGGGGACTACTGGCTTAGAAGGCGCGGGTAAGAGGCCCGCGTGTCCGAGATTCACTCCACTCTCCGGTGCGTTGAATACTGCGTACGGTTCTTCGGATAGGTCCAGGTGCGGGTTCAGTCGGCGGGGCGGGTCCCGTTGGTGTCCCCGAACTTAAAGGTGCCTAAGTCGCCAGGTAGCCCCCTGAGGGGCGGAGGACCGGCCGAGTTTCGCAGGCCGTGTTCGATGCACAAGTCTGCGCAGGACCGACTGGCTTCCGTCGGGTCAGCTGCTGGACACGAAAGTGGCAGGGCGCTACCACCTCACCCCGGCCCCGGGGTGAGGGTCGTGCGGATACAGCTGGCCAAAGCTGGGCAGTCAGTCGGCGAGAGACGCGGCCAGTGCCGTGCAGACGAACGCTCGTTGCATCAGGCGCAGGTGGGTGCAAGGTCAAGTTGATGAACCGGTCGGGTCCGGTCCGGTCCGTCGTCGGGCGGCGTGCTGATGCGGCAGAGTTAGGTGGATACTCGGTTCGTGCACTGGCGGGTGCCCCAGGGACCTTGAACTACGCCATGCCCGACGACGTTCGACCTCAAGCGTACGACAGGTCGGCGTGGGTAGGGTCCAGATGTAGGGGCCGGTCTGGGGTGCCACCGGTGCCGTGGCTGGGCATTCTTCGCCGAAACAAACTTAGAAGCCCACGGCATCGAAAGCATTGCAGCACAGTGCAGTTTTATTATCGCTGCATTGTTCGCCGTGGCGGTGCAAGTTGCTTGCCGGGCGGCGCAGGGGTTGCCGTACTTCTTGGCAGGCCGGCACATCGCAGCGCAACCGCATTCAGGCCCGCCCCGTCAGCAGTAGACGGCAGTGACGGTCGCCACGAAGTGTCAGCAGATATGTGGCAGTTCGTCCGGAGAACCCATGAGCGACCGAGGCGCGCTCGAGACCTTACTGACCGCTCGGCGGAGTCTGCAGACATGGTGGAGACCACAGACCAGGTCCGCGACTGACGCGTACTCGCCTTGGTCACCGTTCCGGTTACGTTGGATCAGGTGAACGGCACCTCGCTGCGGTAGGCTCGGGTTCTCTAGCCGGGTGGTCGCCTGATTCGGCGTCTGTTCTGACGAGCCTGCGCCCTCCCCCGACGGTGGAAACGGGGAGCCCGATCTTCGTCGTGCAGAACTTCGGGTTGGGCCTGTCGTCTGCCACCATCACTGCCGCAGCATCGTCAGCCTGACGATGCGGAACACGCTGGGCGCTGGATCACCGAGACCAATCCTGAGTTGAGGCGGAGTCGGATTCACTCGGGATGGTTTGCCACCCATGACCATGCATCCTCAGGTAGGTCCTCAAGGATTATGGAGCGTCCAGGTGGCCAGAGGGTCGGTGCTGCCCACTGTCCAGCGCTATGAGCTTGTCGGGCAATACGCGGTGGCAGCTGTTCGCGGATGTGGCCCCGGAGCCAGTTCTGTGCTTCTGCGCTCAGCGAACAGAACCAACGGAAAAGCTCGACTTCGTAGCGGGTGGCCTGCCACTGCGCCCCTCGAGGACCAACCTGAATTGTCCCGGTGAAGGTGTAGACCGCACCATCAACCTCGATTGTCTCACCCCGCCAGGGATGTTGGCGCTCCCCGACCCACACAAGATCCCCGCTGGGCGTGCCTCGGAACGGCCCGTCGACAAGCACGATGAGGAACGTCACGGGATCCAGGATGGCCTGTCGCTTCGAACACCGCTATAGCAGCCAGTGATCGAGCGACTCGCATCCGAGCCCTCCTCTACTTCTGTGTAGTCGGGTGGGGCGAAGCTAGTCACCACCGCTATCGCGTAGACACACTTTCGGGCCGCAGCCACGAGAGTGCTGCTTCGCCCTTGAGTAGTTCGCCGCGGACACCTTCTGTAGCGGACGTAATCTTTGGCATTCAACTTCGGTGAGCTCCTAGAACGGCTCGACTGCGCGGCCTACTTTCGTCGCACCAGCCCCAAACACCGGCCACCACAACGGGATCGGCCCGGGCCGACGAAGGAGAACACCATGCGAAAGTGGATTCATCTCGTCACCGCCGCAGCTGCTGTCGCGGCGATCACCGCAGCAAGCGTGGGATCGGTCTCTGCTGCCGTCCCCCGGCCGTCGGCCGTGCCCGCTCCAGCATCCTCGGCTCCAGTGGTCAATGCGGCACCGCCCCTCGTCACTGTTCAGGAATCGGTGTACGTGGCGATCATCCCCTGCCGCATCGTCGATACTCGCCTGATCGGCGGCCCGTTCGCCAGCCGACAGGTCCGCTCGTACAACGTCAGTGGCTCGGTGGGCTTCCCCGCGCAAGGTGGACGCAACGGAGGCTGCGGGATCCCCTCCACCGCCACGGCGATCGCCGCCAGCATGACCGCCGTTGGCCCGACCGGTACTGGGTACCTCAGGGCATGGCCAGCGAACAAGAACGAGCCCAACGCCACGCTCGTGAACTACACCAAGGGCATCAACACCGAGAACGGAGCCATCGTACCTATCCAGGCTGGCGCCGCCCCGGGCATCAAGGCGAAGAACTACGCCGGGCCGACGGGCCTGGTCATCGACGTTACCGGCTACTTCGCCCCGCAGATCGCTGTTTCCCTGGATGCCACCGGCGGCATCCTGGGCGGCGGCCTAGGAATCAACGACGTCGTCCACACCACGGGCTCCGGAACCTACCTCCTCGAGACCGATGTCGACATCAGCAACTGTATCCCCACCGTCATCTCGACCAGCCCACTCGTCGGCGGCCTGCTGGGTGGCTCACAGGCGCAGGCGCTGATCGTCGACGCCAACCACATCCAGGTGCAGGTCGGAACGCTGGATCTGGCCGGCATTCTGACCCTCGGCGATGCCCCCATCACCCTGTCCCTGAACTGCTGACCAGGCCACCGCAACCGCAGAGCAAGGCACTGACCCCGGCCCTCTGAGTCCAGCCGCAAGCGGACCAGATGCGCGAAGCGCCCCCGTCCACGAAATAGGTGGGCGGGGGCGCTGCGACTTGGTTATGGACTGAACCGCCCGAGACTCTGTACCTGTCCGGTCCTATGTGGTCGCAGCCCCAGTTCGAATGCGGCGTAATGTTTCTAGCCTGCACACCCGGGTATCGATGCCCGGGGTAACACGCAGGCGACGGTTGTTGTAACCGTATACCTAGCCGGGTGGAGTACTCGACGTCGGTGTGCGACTGGGACGGCCTTCGTGGAAGTCCCCGGTTTGATGCACTCGGCCCTGAACGGCCCGTGGATTGTCTCTCTCCGGGTGTTGCGCACCCAACGTCGACCGTGCCGACAGAGGCAACCCCCACGACCAGGCCGGTCGGCTAGGCGCTGCCTCAAGCGCACGGCATCACTTGGGTGGCGGCCCCATCGTACTGTTGCCACTACCGGCGGGCAGATCCGGCACGAGCGGGTGGATCACAACGCCCGAGCGCAGAAGGGTTACGACAAGCACGATATGAACGAAACATGCCGGCCAATCATCGACAACCGTCCAGCCGCTACCGACGCTTTACCAAGTACCTCCTCGTCATCCTCGCCATCGTCGGCCTGCTCCCCCTATGGGTCTGCACCTGGGCCACGATCACCCGGGCCCGCACCGGGCACTGGCCACCCAACGCCTGGATCTACGGTCTGTGTTCTCCGTGTTTGTACTTGCATGGCTCAACCTGCTCAGGCGGTCCCGCAAGATACGCAGCTTGTCTCATCATTGAACCTATCTCGAGTCGCTTTAAGGGGAGTCCGATTGATGCTCCGTCCTCCTCGGGACGGTTAGTCCTCCCCCAGCAGCGTCAAGTCGGTGAGGTGTGCTGCCGCAGCTGCCGCCCCGCATCTTGACAGCTGTCCCCCCGGTCAGCCTGCGTCTGCGCTGATCTCGCCGTCATGACCACCGTCTCGCGCAGCGTCACCGAGCCAAGCAACCTCGCCATCACGACCACCGCGTCGCGCAGCGTCACCGAGCCATAATCAGCGCCAGGTCTGGGTGCGGGCAGCTCAAGGTCGGGTACGCAAGGCGGATCGCTTCGCGGACCTCTCTGCGGTCGACGGCGAACACCAGCGGCATTGTCACCCGGGATCTCCGACACGCGGCGGTCGCGGTGCACACCACGGTGCACGTGTCCTGAGCCATCACTCCGACGACCGTAGAGCACGTGAACCTGCACCGCCAGACACACCCGTCCGGGCCGGAGAGTTCACTTGTCCCAGTACCACCAGGGATAGATAACGTCCGTCGCCGTAGGAGGGGCGGGTGACGTCCCGGCGAGTGGTGTAGGAGGTCAGGGGCCTTGTCGGCGTGGGTGACCGCGTTGGAGGGGGCCATCGTGTGACGGTCGGTGAGACCACGCCAATGGTTCTCACGGAAGGACACGAACACACGATGGCCCTGGATCAGGGGGCCTTGCTCGAGCTGCTCGAGGAACTCAAGGACACAGGCGTCGAGGAACGGATCCGTGCTGCTGCCCGGACGATCTACCAGGCTCTGATCGATGCGGAGCTGACATCGGTGATCGGTGCCGGCCTCCACGAGCGGACCGAGTCCCGCACCAACCAGCGCAACGGTCACCGGCCGCGGACGCTGTCCACGATCGCCGGTGATCTGGAGCTGCAGATCCCGAAACTCCGTACGGGGTCGTTCTCACCGGTCGTTGTTGGAGCGGCGCCGCCGGGTCGATCAGTGCCTGTTCGCGGTGGTGATGGAGGCCTATCTGCACGGCACCTCGACCCGCAAGGTCGACGACCTGGTCAAGGCGCTCGGCGCCGATTCCGGGATCTCCAAATCGGAGGTGTCGCGGATCTGCGCGGACCTGGACGTGGAGGTCGCCGCGTTCCGCGACCGGTCGTTGGCCGACCAGCAGTTCCGGTACATGTCCCTGGACGCCACCTACTGCAAGGCGAGGGTCAACCACCGGGTCGTATCCCAGGCCGTCGCCGTCGCCGTCGCCACCCGGCGGCCGTCGCCGCCGACGGCCGCCGCGAGGGGCTGGGCTCCGACGTCGGCGACCGGCGAGGACGGGGCGTTCTGGACCGCGTTCCTGCGCACTCTCAAGACCCGTGGACTGGCCGGGGTGCAGCTGGTCATCTCCGACGCCCACGCCGGGCTGCAGGCCGCGATCGGGGCGGTGTTCCTGGGTGCGGGGTGGCAGCGCTGCCGGGTCCACTTCCTGCGCAACGTGTTGGCGAACGTGCCCAAGGGGCACGCGGAGATGGTGGCCGCTGCGATCCGCACGATCTTCGCCCAGCCCGACCCGGCGCATGTCCGGGACCAGGTCGACGTGATCGCCGGCATGCTCGGCCGACAGTTCCAGAAGGTCGAAACACAGCTGCTGGCCGCCAAAGGTGGACGTGACCGCGTTCGCGGACTTCACGGTCTCGCACTGGAAGAAGATCTGGTCGACCGACCCGCTGGAACGGGTCAACGAGGAGATCAAACGCCGCACCGACGTCGTGGGTGTGTTCCCCAACCCGGCCGCGCTGCTCCGCCTGGCCGGCTCGGTGCTGATCGAGACCCACGACGAGTGGCAGGTCTCCGAACGCCGCTACTTCTCCGAAGCGTCCATGGCCCAACTCACCGGCACCACCAAGGAGGTGGCGCCACCGGCCACCCTCACTGCATGATCAACCCGAACTCGCTGCCCCGAACACGGTGACGATCTACACCACCTGACGGGACGTCACCGGAGGGGCGCACCGCAGTCCCCACGTTCGAGGTGAACACGCATGCTCGATCGCATCGGGACCGCAATCATCGGCATCGCCGATTCGCTCGGCCTGAGCCAGGCAAGTGCGATTGTCTCGACCGCGGCTCCTGCAGCCATCGCGCGGCCGGCCCGCCCGCCCCATGCGCGCCAGCTTTCCGGCTAGCAGCTCTGTCAACCGACCGACCAAGCTGGTGCTTTGGATGCCGTGCATGTCCGTAGACCTTGTAGGGCTTGGAAGGCTTGGAGTCATGAATCCCACCGGCATGTCCGGAGATTCGGAGCTCGAGAGGCTTGGAGTCATGCCGGGAGATCCGAGGAAGCGGTATCCGCCGGAGCTGAAGGCGCGGGCGGTGCGGTGCGCCAGTTGCGTCGTAAGAACGCAGAACTCGAGCGCGCTTACGCTATTCTGAAAGCCGCATGGGCTTTCTTGGCGGCCGAGCTTGACCGGCCCCTGCTGATCGCGCAGTTCATCCGCAGCCTCGCTGACTGCCGGGAAGCGGGCGGTCTGCGGTGGGGAGTCGAGCCGATGTGCGCAGTCCCGACCGGGTATCTGGGCCTGCAGATCGCCCAGTCCACCTTCTACGAGTATGCCGCCAGGCCGGTGGCGCAACGGCCGGCCGCGGTTTGTGATGCGACCATGTTGGAGGCGGGTGTGCCGCGTCCACCGGGACAACAACGCCGGCACCTGCGGGCGCGCAAGGTGTGGCTGCAACCTGGCCGTGAGGGCGTCACGGTCGCGCGGTGGACCGTGGAACGTCTGATGCGCTCCGGCGGGACGTTCGGTATGCGGCGCATAAGGTCTGGCGCACCACGATCCCAGATCCCGGGGCGGAGCGTCCTGCGGACCTGGTCGGGCGGGAGTTCGCGGCGCTGGCACCGGACCAGTTGTGGGTCGCCGCCATCACGTACGTGTCCACCTGGTCGGGGTGGGTGTCGTGGCGTTGGTGACTGACGCCTACGCTCGATGCGTGAGATCGTGCGCAACATGACGCAGGGCAGGCGAAGAACAGCTTGTGTCGTCAATTCGGTCGTCAACGAACAGGAGCGATCGTGGTAGACCCTGACAGCCCCCAAGGCCGCGGTGACGCCGCCGCTGTCCTTCCTGCCGTTCGGCCTGGCGCCGGCGGGGGTCTGGACCGTCGGCGGATCCTGGGCGCAGCGATCGAGATCATCGACACCGACGGTCTCCGTGCACTGACCATGCGCAGGGTCGGGAGCCGCCTCGGCGTTGAAGCTATGGCCATCTACCACTACATTCCAGGCCGAGAAGCAATGCTCGACGGCATCGTGGAGGTCGTCATCGACGAACTCTACGGCGATCCGGACGTGTACCTCGCCCACCCCGATTGGCAGGAATACCTCCAACGCCTAGCCCACGGCGTCCGCCGTATCGCCCTGGCCCACCCCGAGGTTTTTCCTCTGATCGCCACGCGTCCACCCGCCGCCCCGTGGGTGCGCCCCCCTCTGCGCAGCCTGCGATGGATGGAATCCTTCCTACACACCCTGATCGACTGCGGCTTCTCTGATCGCGCGGCCGTCGCTGCCTATCAAGCCTTCAGCAGCTTCCTACTCGGCCACCTGCTGCTCGAGGTCTCCGCGCAGGGCGCCGACATCGGACCCATCCCCGAAGCCGACCCAGGACCCGTCAAACCGGCAGACCTCGACGAGTATCCGCTTCTGCAGCGTCTTTCGCCTCAACTCGCCGAAGATCACTCCGCGGAGGAGTTTGAGGAGTCACTCGAAACCCTGCTGAACCGACTCGAGACATTCGGCAAGGACTGAATGTTGGGCTGTCCGCCGCAGGCCCACCGAACCCCGCTCAAAACATCGGACGCTACGCACCACTAATGGAATGGCCATCCCTCCGCCGTGGAGGGTTGTACTAGCGACGGCCAGCCCGGTCGACGGACGGGAATGGGTAGGGCATAGCCGGGGTCGAACCGGCGCGATGATGTTGCTCGCACGCTCATGGCCTGCCGAGGCGAGCCTCACAGGTGTCATCCAACCTGACGCGGTGCAAGTCCGCCACAGGTCAAGGTGATCGCCGGCAGGTTCGTCGGGCACGTGGTCAGAGCTAATTCGCTGGCAGTAGAGGCCGACATCCTCCGTTCGGGGACCGCCCGGTTTGGGATCGAGGCGGCGAGAAGACTCGGACTGACCCCGTCAACTGGGGCTGAATTCTGCTAGGGGGCGACGTGGGGTTCTAGCCGACCTGCTCTTGTCCGGGGCAGGCCGCACCCTCGTGAGTCAACCCTAGTTGTCCGAGGAGCCCGCTCGGGATACGGGCACCACACCTGCTCTCGTCGGTGCTCTCTGGTCGCATCCGGGGTGGTGCGGCCGCACCGTGGCCCGGTACGTCACACCTGCCTCCGGTGTGGTTCCCCAATGATCGGACGAGCTAATCGCCGGTACTGCTCGAACGCGTGCCGGCAAGCGGCGCAAGTGCGACAGGCCCGATTCCTCTGATTAGGGCGGCGCAGCGGTGCCGAGGTGAGAGCATTCGTCTGTGATGTGGGTGATTCTGGGGGCGTTGGGGTTGTTGTCCGTCGCGACGTTCGTGGTCGCGTGGATAACCCGCAGCACTGGGTGATCGGTGAGCCGAGCCGCGCTTCAGGCGGGCTGGACTAGGCGCAAGCGAGGGCGGCGACGACCACCTTTGCCGCCGGAGGGACTGGCGTTGGAGATTGCGGTTCGGCGCCGACGGGGTGCAAGATGTTGACCCTTCGAGGGTCACGAGGGCGAGACCGAACCGGAACTATGGCCCTGCGACAGGTCGATCTCGTACTTCGACCCGTCGAGCGCGAAGGCGACAGTCTCTGCCGCCTTGCTGCCGTCGAGGTCATCGGTCATGATCACGGGGGTGATGGAGGCCACGCTGGACACCCTAAGACACGGGGACGTTGCTGACCTGCAGGTGAAAGATCGAACGCGGCCTGTTTCGTAACGCAGTCTTGAGGGCAGGGGAGCGATGCGGCCCCGCTTGCCACCCGGGGATGAGCGGATGGACGTAGGTCCCGCCGGTTCAGACACGCAGCCGGCGGGGCCGCTTTCCTATCTTCCCTCCCCGGTCAGCGCGCTGTCGGTGTCGGCCTCTACAATGTAAAGCGCCGGTCTGGCCGCTATCTCCCCGGGTGTGGCCAGCCCGACACAGCCTCCGTCCGCGCCCTGCTCGGGCCGGGCGGGGGCGTTTCGCCCCGGTCAGCTAGTCAATCGAGGGCCCCCGCCCCCAAGCAGTGCCCAGCCGTTCCACCGACAGGTCGAACGCCTCCCAGGCCGCGCTCCACGCATCAGGGTCCGGGTCGGCCTGACTCAAGATCTCGAACAGCACACGTTCTGATTTGTGGAAGTAGTCAGCGGCAGCGAACTTGTCGTTATCTTCTTCTGTCGTCATGCGCGCCCCATACCCCGATCAACAGTTGCAGCAACGTGACGGTGCAGGACATGACGTGCAGCGTTGCCGCCGGACCTGCACAATGAGGGTTCGGCTCGCTGTACACCCCCGCCGTGGATCGAGCCGCGGGTCTCGTGGGGGCTGGAGGCTGCCTCGACAAGGCAATCTCAGCTGTAGCAGCGATTCGCTGTCGTGCCCTCGCTGCCCGTACCGTCCCCTCTCGGCCGCCCACAACGGTCCCTCGCTGGTTGGCTGACCCTCGAGGGGTGCGCCACGTCCGGCCCAACTGCCGGGCGTGGCCCCACGCATATTCGGTCGCCTGTAATGCACATGATTGCCGGGCACGCTGCTCGTTCGGCTCCTCGATGTCACCCCCTGACAGGGTCGAGCCGAAGACCCCGCTGCGCTCACCCCCCGGCAGGCCGGGACCGCCGCATCCAAGCCCAGCAAGTTCCGGCGCGATCATCTGTGATGCCGTTACCAGCCCGACCGCGCGGGGTATCAGGCAGGCATGGGCACACTGGCCGATGAACAGAGATGGTTGGCGAACCTTCACGAGACATTGACGTTCTGTCTGCGACACAAGCAGTTCCCACGAAAGACCGAGACCTCTCATCCCCAGGAGCGAAGGCTGGGCATCTGGCTGAGCAACCAGCGCCGCAACTTCAGCGGCCAGCTCATGCCCGGTCACCGCGCCAGCCTCATCGACAGCGTGTTGCCGGGCTGGCGCGACCGACCTCCAGGCGGCCACAAGCCGATGCCGTACACAGGCGACGGATAGGGCGGACACTGCAGCGACCGCTGACACGAGCACCGGATGAAACCACCACTGGTTTGAGCCCCCGGCCGCCGCGGGCACTGTCCCTCTACGTCCGGCCTGCGCCGGGAACTCACGCACGATGGAGGCCCCGCCGGTTGACCTACTACAGCCGGCGGGGCCGAAGCATCGACGAATTGACGCCGCCCACCGCGAGAACCCCCAGCCGGTTCCCCGGGACTCCAGGTAATACAGAACCATGGTCAGGTTCACCACGGCTGCGGGGTCGAACTGACCAGGTGACGTCCGTGGGTGATGTGGATCAGCACCGTGTTCGCAGCGGTGAGTTCGGGTTGATCATGCAGGGAGGGTGGCGGGTGTGGCTACCTCGTTGGGCCTGATGCCCTGGTCACCCGCACCTCCGGCAGACACCGCGTGGTCCTGGCCCGCCACCAACGCAACCTGCGCTGGGCGACGCGCTCCTGCGGCAGGCGTTCTGCGCGCTGGGCCAGTCACCCGGAGCCCGCGCCTACTACGACGCGCACCGAGCCTGCGGCAATACGCATTACCAAGCACTCCGAGCCCTGAGCAACCGATTGGTCGGCATCCTCGATGGCTGCGTACGCCTCCACAAGACCCCAACGAAACCCTCGCCTGGCAAGGCCGGAAAAACACAGCAGCTCTACACCTGAGCCCCGCGGGACATCTCGCTAGGGACCGAGCGGGGCCAGATCTCGGCGAGGACGTGCAGTTCATCTGCCAACCGCGTGCCAGGGTAAGTTGGACTACTCAGCGAGATCCTCCGTCGAGCCAGCCGATCAAGGTTGGCAGCTTCGCTTCCTGCTGTCCTCGGGACCCTGAGCCCGTCCAACGAGCCACCCGCTGGCGGCACACAACCAACTTCGTCGAAGGCCGCGCGCCGCCCCGACTACCAATTCTTTGGACCCATGCCCGGTAGACTCATTACCGCTACGACCGTCTCATTGAGTCACACGAGCGCGGTGAAGGACGATCGGTCATCAATGAAAAGGGAGGAATGTATGCGTAATATGAAACACGATTGGGACGCTGATCGGCAGGTGCCGGTTACCGCGCGGTCGCACATTTCTACTGTCTTCCAGCCCATCAGGGACCTGCAGTCGCTCTCTGTTGTAGCATACGAGGCTCTATCTCGCTGGCCCGAGGAAAAGTCCGCGAACCCGGGTACGATATTTGCTCGCGCTGCCGACGATGGCACAGTGGATGCACTCGACTGGCGGTGCCGACTTACCGCCATCAAGAACGCGCTACAGCTAGGTCTGACGAGAGATGTCTTCTTGTTTCTGAACGGCGAGGCGGCGGTTAGATTTGACAGATCTCCCCCATGGGGAGCAGAGCTACTGGCAGCATCTGATAAGAAATTGCAAATCGTACTGGAGTTGACCGAGCGGTCTCTATTACGGCGGCCCGCTGGGATCCTTCGTCAGGTCGCCGAGGCCCGAGACCGCGGCTGGTTGATTGCACTCGACGATGTGGGCGTCGACGAAGATTCGCTATCACTTCTAGATATTGTTGCACCTGACGTGATCAAGCTCGATATGACCTTGATCCAAAATTCACTGGAATCAGCTAGCGCACGCGCATTGGCGGCCGTGAAGGCACACGTCGAACGCTTTGGTAGTTCGGTCGTGGCAGAGGGAATCGAAACAGACGAGCACTTGGAGCGAGCCATTGCTCTCGGCGCAGACCTCGGCCAAGGATGGCTACTGGGTCGCCCTCAACCCGGTTTCACTGAAGCTTTTGGCAAAGGTGCCCATGTTTTATCAAATTCTATTCAATTTGAAGTACCCAAAACGCCGTTCGAGATGGTTGCAGACACCGGTCTTGCACGTTGTGCAAGGAAAGAATTCCTACTGGCGTTTTCTCACCATATCGAAGCTCAAGCCGTCAACGACGCGGACCCCCCTATCGTTCTGACTGCCATGCAGGATGCCAAGAATTTGACGCTCGGCACTCGGCAAAGATACAAGAGTTTGGCATCCGCGGGCTCAATAGTCGCCATTTTCGGCCAAGGGATTGACGCCTCCCACGAGATACCCGGGGTCCGGCTCGTGCCACTTGAATCGAACGACGCGCTTCGGTTAGAGTGGACAGTGGTGGCGTTAGGCGCGCAGACCGCAGCTGCATTAATTGGTCGAGACAAGGGCGACTGCACTTCAGATTTAGACAGAAGATTTGATTTCGTGATTACGTACGACCGACAGTTAGTTGCCAAAGCCGCGAGATCGATATTTCTTCGGCTGGCCATATGATCTGACTATTCAGGAAATAGTTATAGGTCTCATCTTTGAGAATCTTCCCTGCTTAGCGGGACCAGATTAGAGCAAGCTCATTGCAGCTCACGATGTGGTGGTGTTTAGGAGCCCTCGGCCCGAGCTTCGTCCAGTGATTTGGCGGTTCGGTTGGTGAGGCGGAGCCGCGGGGGGCGCGGGGCGGCAATCGAGGACTCCGGTGGGGCCGTCGCTAGCTCCGGTCGGTCGAAGTTGGCCCAGTGTGGCGGCGCGAACACCGCGAAGACGACACCATCGTGACAACGATCCGCCGGGTCACCTGCGCCAGTCTGCTTGTCGTCAAACACCATGACCACAACCAGGGACAGGCCTTGACCGCCAACGGTGAACAACAGACGGCCGTCGACACAGTCTCGTTATGACCAGATCGGACGGTGCCGGCGCCAGGTGGGCACGGCTTCGTCCAGTCGGGCGCGCCGGTCGTCGGCCAGAGTGCCTAAACGCTCCTCGCGGCGCTGAGTGGACAGCCAGTAGCCCAAGCGACGCTCATCGGCACTCGTGCCGACCGATGTCGACGGGGGTAAGCCATGCACCTTCACATGTTGAACCAACCGCTCTAGCTGGCTAGTCCATCTTTGGTCATCGGGACGGAATCCGTGCTCCATAGCAACAGTCTGCCCGCTGAGGAACCCGGGAGTGAGGGCGGCCCCGCCGGCAGGGGTGGGCGAAGCGGGTACTTCGGCTCGGCCTAGCCAAGGGGGCGAGGGTCAGTCGACCAGTGAGAGACCGATGTGGCTGACCGACAACCGGTACAACCAGCTTGATCTCTGTCGTCTGCCACCGTGATGGGACCGGGAGTGGTCGGTTTCTGCCAGGGTGATGGGACCAGCGGTCCTGCCGGCAGAACGGTGGTCCCTTCCCGGTGGCAGATGACAGATCTCGATTCGGTGCATCCCCAGTTCGTCGTGGACCTGCTGACCGGCAACCTCCCCGCAGTCGCCGACGTCGAGGTCGAGGCAGCGCCAGAGGTGTCCGTTGGGGGGGGGTGAATCAGATCGACCACCAGGTCTCGCGGAAGCAGGTGAACGGCAACCCGTCCGGACATGTTTGGTCCAGGTGATTGCTGACCCGCGACTTCGACAAGCCAATCGTGCCCAGCGACTGGACCAGTTCGTCCATCCCGGGCCGCACACCACTCTGCTGGACTCCGCCCCCGCGATCAGTCGGCGTTCAGTCTCACGACGCGGTGAGGGTGAAGCAGACCTATAGATTGGGCGAGGCGCCGATTGATCATCCCATAGCGCAGGGATCGCTGCCGTGCGTCGACACCCAAGGCCATGGATGGCAGTCGTCCGGTCCGGGTGACGTGGTCAGCAACAGCCTGCAGGCGGAGATTTTGGTAGGCCACGCCTATGAACGACATCTGCTTCGTCCGTTCATCACTCACACTCCGGCGGCGCTCGGGTGGTCTGCTCGCTATGCGTCCATTGTCCCCAGGAGCCATCCGCGGACGCGGCCAATTTCTGCGTTGGGCCCGGGGATCCTGTAGCCGCTGAGAATGTCGGGTCGACGCCCGTGCGCTCGGCGATCTCGGCTCCGGACGGCAGGCGAACCATCCAACGTAGCGGTTACCTCGAAGGGCTTCCTTCATCCTTGCTGCAGATTGATACGAGGACGAATCGCAGACATCACGGTGTGCTCTTCGTCCTATGCTGGACATCAGTAGACTCGGAACACTCACGAGTCGTGGACAGCATGAGAGAGCCGCAGACCTCCGACCGCAGGCTGCATCCGGTGTGGTGGGTGGCCGGAGTGTTGATCTGGTGCGTCGGCGTCGGCGCGATGTTGGCGGTGGGTCACGGCACCGGCGGAGAGGTCCGGCTCGAAACGGCGGTCGATGCAGGTGCGGTGATGGCCGCCATCGTCGGGCTCCTCCTACGTGGCGTCTGGCTCCGAGCCGGCCGACGGGCATGACCGCGTCCGAGTCCCCGGCGCCCTTTACAGGCACGCCCGTCAACCAAAGATCCACTGGTCCGCGCTGACGGATCGGGAGCAGGCCACCACCTACGTCCGGGTGTCCCATTCACGTCATTATGGACACTGGTCGACCGAAACGCCTTCTCAGGACGGCTCGCGACGTCGATGCTTCGATATGGGAGTTGACCCCGTCGCGCTAGCAACCATCTGTGAACAAGATCACGACTGATGACTGACCGCGGTCGGACTGACACCTACGCCTTCACCGCGCGGTGACGTCCCGGCGAGTGGTGTAGGAGGTCAGGGGCCTTGTCGGCGTGGGTGACCGCGTTGGAGGGGGCCATCGTGTGACGGTCGGTGAGACCACGCCAATGGTTCTCACGG
>NZ_WLYK01000015.1 GCF_009707545.1 Nakamurella alba
GCTGCTCGAGGAACTCAAGGACACAGGCGTCGAGGAACGGATCCGTGCTGCTGCCCGGACGATCTACCAGGCTCTGATCGATGCGGAGCTGACATCGGTGATCGGTGCCGGCCCGCACGAGCGGACCGAGTCCCGCACCAACCAGCGCAACGGTCACCGGCCGCGGACGCTGTCCACGATCGCCGGTGATCTGGAGCTGCAGATCCCGAAACTC